>NZ_QAIJ01000188.1:13000-17582 GCF_003060985.1 Stenotrophomonas sp. HMWF023 | reverse complement strand
GCGCCAGGTCGGCGGCCTGCGCACCGCGGTTGCCAAGCAAGGCACTGCGATGGAAGCGGCGGCCGTTGACCAGCACCAGCGTCTGGTCCGGCGACAGGCCGCGCAGCGTGGCCGGGCGCACGAACACCTGGCCATCGGCCATCGGCAGGCGCTGCACCACGAACGACGGTACCAGCTGCGCCAGCACGTCCTTCAGGTCGGTGGAGTCGACCGACTGGATGTCCTGCTTGGTGAACACGTCCACCGGCGCCAGGGTTTCAAACTGGGTGCGGTTGGAGGCTCGGGTACCGGTGACCAGCATCGCGTCGAGCTGGGTAGGTGCGGTGTGGCTGCCGCTGCTGCTGGTGTCTGCCGTTCCGGCATCTGCTGCGATCGCGCCTCCTGCGCTGACCAGACCAAGGGCGAGGAGGATGGAACGCGACAGCTTCGAACGATGCACGGCGGAACTCCGGGAAGGCACGACAGGGCCAGGTGGGACCTGGACAAGGCGCGCAGTCTCGGCGTGGGATGTGAAGCAGCGATGACGTGGAGACGACAGTTGCAGCGGTTACGGTGCGGGTGCCGCCCGTACCGGGCTTGTGCTACCCGGCAGCGTCGTCGTCGAAGCCGAAGGTGGCTGGCCGCGCCGTCCGCAACGGGATGAACAGTGCGAGCGCGAAGACGACCAGGAAAGGGGCAGAGAGAAACGCCGCGTCGTTGCTGCCGAAGGCGATGAAGTTGGCATGCAGATCGCCGATCCACTCCAGCCGCATCAGCACCAGCACCAGGCCTCCGATCGTGGGACCCGGCAAACCGCCGTGGCCGGCCATCAGCATCGTCGGTGACAGCAAACCGGCCAGGAACGCGAAGCCGACGCGGTACAGCCATGGATTGCCGCGCCAACGCGGCGCCCAGCGCCACATCAGCACCAGCAACGCCAAGGTCAACAGCGCCGGCAGTACGAGGACCGCGATCACCAGTCCGATCATCCGATCGACTCCACTGCTGTGGTACTGCGCGTCTGCTCTGGCATGTCCCTGGCCTCCATCGTGTCCATGAAGGCCACATTGTTGCCGCTGCAACGGCAAACGCAAGGCCCCGCCACCGCAAGAACTGCTAAGCGCCCCACCCCGTCGATCCGCTACGCTGCCCGGCATTCGAACAAGGAACAGCGCGATGAGCGCGGCAGGCAAAGCGTTGTGGTACATCGAAAGCCATGCGGACAAGCCGCTGGCGCTGGCCGACATTGCGGCTGCCGCCGGACTGTCGCCGTTCCATCTGTCGCGCCTGTTCCAGGCCCGTACCGGCACGTCGGTGGTGCGCTACCTGCGTGGACGCCGCCTGACCGCCGCGGCGCAGCAGCTGGCCAACGGTGCCGGCGACATCCTGCAGGTGGCGCTGGCGGCGGGCTACAGCACGCATGCCGCGTTCACCCGTGCCTTCTGCGAGCAGTTCGGGCAGACCCCGGAACGCGTGCGCGAGCAGGGCCTGCAGGAGCTGGCACTGGTGCACGCGATCCGCCTCGACGATGCACCACAGGCCTGCAGCGAGGCGCCCAGGCTGATCGACTGCACGCCCTTCCAGGTGGCTGGCATCGGCATGCGCCACACCCGCAACAGTGGTGGTGCGATTCCGGGGCAGTGGGCACAGCTCAATCGCGAATGGCCAACGCCGGCACCGGTCAGTTTCGGTGTGTGCTGCAACAGTGACGACGATGGCGACTTCGACTACATCGCAGCGCTGCCGGTGAACGCCCTGCCATCGGTGCCGGCACACTGGCAGCGGGTGGATGTGCCTGCGCGCCGTTACCTGGTGGCCTGGCATGGCGGCCATATCTCCACCATCCGCTCGACCTGGTTCTGGCTGCTGGACCATTATCTGCCCGCCAACCACCTCAACCTGGCCAACGCGCCGGACCTTGAACGCTACGACACCCGCTTCGACGAGCATAGCGGCCACGGTGGCGTGGAAATCTGGCTGCCGGTCGATCAACGCCCTGCCTGACCCGGAGAGACTGACGATGCACGCAACGCGATGGATCCTGGCCCTGCTGCTGGCTTCGCTGGCGCCGATGGCGATGGCCGCAGCTCCCTTCACCGCCGGTGAACGCCACGGTGTGACAACGCTGGAAAGCGCGGCGATACGCGATGGGGCACACCGCGATGTGCTGCGCTTCACCGTGTGGTATCCGGCAACGCCAGGCAGCGAAGAAACACCGCTCACCATCGGGCCAGCGGATGCGCCGCTGTTCGAGGTGGGGCGCTCCGCCAAGGACGCCCCCATTGCCGGCGCGCGCCTGCCGACCCTGTTGCTGTCGCATGGCAACGGCGGCACCGCGCGCATGATGGGGTGGCTGGGCACCGCGCTGGCGCGCGCCGGCTACCTGGTGATCGCCGTGGACCACCCCGGCAACAACGGCGCCGATGAGATGACGCTGGCCGGCAGCGTGCTGACCTGGCTGCGCGCCGACGACCTGAAGGCCGCGCTGGCCGCAGTAAAAGCCGACCCGCAACTGGGGCCACACATTGATGCGTCGCGGCTGGGCGTGATCGGCTATTCCGCCGGTGGTTTCACTGCACTGCTGAACGCCGGCGCACGGCCGGACATGACGCGGCTGCTGGCGTTCTGCCGGGCGCACCCGGACGACGGCGTGTGCAGACCGCAGCAGGAAGCGGGCGCACATACGATGGAGGCGCGTCTTGCGGCAGCAGCATCGCCACAACTGCAGCCCTACGTGCAGCACGCTCAGGATGATCGTTCGATTCCCGGTGTCCGCGCCGTGTTCGTGTTGGCGCCAGCCATCGTGCAGGCATTCGCACCGGAGCAGCTGAAGGCGTTGCAGCAGCCGGTGGCGATCGTACTGGGCGCTGCTGATGAGGTGGCGCCACCAGCGACCAACGGTGATGTGGCGGCGGCACAGATTCCAAAAGCAACGCTGCACGCACTGCCGGGTGTCGGCCACTACGATTTCCTGTCCGGGTGCACGCCGCTGGCCAAGGAGCGACTGCAGGCGCTGTGTGTAACTGAGGTGCCGAAGGAACAGACGCATGCCGTGGTGGTGGAAGACGCGGTGCGCTTTTTCGGTGAGGCACTGCGGTAGAAGCTGTCGAGCACGGTTTGACGCTACGGCTGGCAGTAACGATTCGTTGCGCAGGTGATGACGCGACGCGAAGGTGCGCGGGACTACACTGCCCCCAGCGCTACACGGAGGATCGACCATGCGCCTGCTGCACCTCACCCTGCCGGTATCCGATGTCGCTCGCGTTGCCGATTATTTCCGCGACGTGCTGCAACTTGAGGTGGCCGGCGACCAGGTCCGCATCGGCTGGAGCACGATCCAGCTGCAACCTGCCGGCGACCACCCTGTCGGCGGCGTGCACCTGGCCTTCAATGTGCCGGACAACCGCTTCGCCGAGGCCATGACCTGGCTGCGTGCACGCACGCCCTTCCAACGCAACCCCGAAGGCCTCGATTACTTCGCACTGGAAAGCAGCTGGCAATCGCAATCGGTGTATTTCACCGGACCCGATGGCCTGATCCTGGAGCTGATCGGCCGCAGGCGCTTGCCGGCCAGCGAACGCAGCGGTGCCTTCCATGGCAGCGAACTGGCCTGCCTGAGCGAGGTCGGCCTGCCCAGCCACGATGTCGATGCGGTGCGCGAACAGTCCAGCCAGCGCTTCGGTCTGCAGCCGATCAGCCCGCCGTCGCCGCAGTTCGCACCGATGGGCGACGACGAGGGCCTGCTGATCGTGGTTGCCGCCGATCGCCGTTGGTTCCCCGAGCAGAAGGACCTGCCCAACGCGCAGGGACTGCAGCTGCAGGTGGGCGATGTGAGCGGCAGCGGCGAACTGCACGATGCCGCACTGGGCTGGCGGGTGCAGGCGGCCTGAGCTACCAGCTGCCCGAGGCGCCACCGCCGCCGCTGCGGCCACCACCACCGGACCAGTCGCTGGAACTGCTCGAGGACGAACTGGACGACGAAGTGCTGGAGGAGGAACGGTAGCCTCTGGACGAACCGCGGCCGCTGCGGGCTTTCTCGCCGGGCAGCAGGGTGAACACCCAGATGAAGTAGAGGAACAGCGTGCCCACGCTGGACAGGATCGTTGCCAGCACGCGGGCGTTCTCGTCGCCGGCACGGTCGATGGCCAGCACTGCGCCCAGCGCATAGCCAGCGGTCAGCAGCACCAGTACCACCACGCGGATGGCGAAGCTGTTGCGGTTCTTCCGCCAGCGCGCGCGGCCGGCCTGCACCAGGAAGAACACCAGCATGGCGGCGATGCCGACCGCCAGGTTCAGCAGCGTGTGCAGTGCAAGGCTGGGCGGCAACTGGCCACGGACCAGCATCACCACGAAGAAGCCAGTGCTGGCGGCCAGCATGCCGTACAGCACAATGCGTACGCCGCGGCTGCGACGCCAGCACCAGCCCAGCAGCGTCGCCACCAGTACAGCGGGCACCATCACGAAGAACAGAACCGGCAGCACGTGGCGCGGCAGCAGCAGCGTCGCAGACAGCACCCCCGCGGCGATCACCGCCGTCACCAGCAGCGGCCTGCCCCAGGCAGGCAATGTCGGCCACGTGGGCCTGGGCACCGCCGCATTGGCT
>NZ_QAIJ01000188.1:0-12990 GCF_003060985.1 Stenotrophomonas sp. HMWF023 | reverse complement strand
GTGAAATCGGCTTCGGTCCGGGTCGCCAGCAGACGCGGCGGTGATCGCCACAGGCCGGCCAGGAATCCCGCCAGCAACGTCAGCGCGACAACCGAATCCCCCGTGCGCCAATCCGGCGGCAACACGTTGCGTGCCGATGAATCTTCCCAGGGCGGCAGTTGCTCGCCATCGACCAGCGCCACCAGCACCGCAGTGCCGTCCAGCACGCCCTGGTCCAGGTCTCCCTCGCGCAGCCGCGGCACGATCGCCTTGTCGATGATGCGTGCGGCATACGCATCAGGAATGGTGCCTTCCAGGCCATAACCGGTCTGGATGCGTACGCGCCGATCCTGCACCGCCACCAGCAGCAGTACGCCATCATCGACGCCAGCACGGCCCAGCTGCCATTGGTCGAAGACGCGCTGCGCATAGGCTTCGATGCCTTCTTCGCCAACGCTCGGCACCACCAGCACCTGCAGCTGCGCGCCCTTGCGTACCTGCAACTGCAATGCCTGCTCGCGCAGCGTGGCGCGGGTGCTGGCCGACAACGCATTGGCGGTGTCCACCACCGGGGCATTCAACGCAGGGATCGGGGCTGCCGCCAGTGCCAGCAGCGGCAGCAGGCAGAGCAGCAGCGCAAGCCACGCCCACGGCCTGGCAGCGCGCGCCTGTGGCACCCGGCTCATGTGCCCTGCCCGGCCTCGATCTGCGCATACAGCGCCTGCAGCCGGGCAGCGTTCTGCGCGAACACCTGCAGATCCGCGTCGACCAGTGCCGGCCAGTCCGGCGCATGACCCAGCAACTGCGCCACCTGTTCCTGCGGTGCGCGGTCAAAGCCCTCACCGAGTACGGTCAGGTAGCGCTGGCGGAAGCCCTCCGGGTCCTGCTGGTCCTGCACATACAGCTGCACCGCCAGCAAGCCGGCATAGAGGTAGTTGACCAGATATTGCGGGTCGTCATACATCAGGCGCTTGCCGATCCAGGTGCTGCGCAGCTGCGGGTAGCGCTGCGGCTGCTGGCCGTAGCGTGCCAGCACCTGGCCGGTGAGCGCGTCCAGATCGTCGGCAGTGCCCAATGTATTGCTGGCCACGCCCTGATAAATCGACTGCTCCAGCTGCGCCTCCTCGGAGGACGTGAACAGCTGCAACACCATGTCGTCGAGCAGCGACTTCAGGTAGTACGCCTTGGCGCGCGGATCCTGCGCCTGCTGGTACAACTGGTCACGGAAGCGCAGCTCGTTGTAGATGGCGAAGGCCTCGGTCATCCACGCACTGCCATTGAGATGCAATGGCGAGGCATGCCCGCGCAGCATCCACTGCCCATGCATGGCGTGACCTGCTTCATGGGCGATCTCCACGTCACTTTCCAGATCGCCGCTGCGCAGCCCGACGAACAGCAGTGCCGGCGTGTCCGGTGCGAACACATGGAACGCGTCCTGGCTGCGACTGCCCAGCACCGTGGCCAGGTCCATGCGCTTGTGCGCAGGATCCAGCAGCGCACGCAGCTCGGCGACATACTCAGGCCCCAGCGGCTGCATGGCGTCGGCCGCGGTATCGCGCAGCTGTTCCAGGGTCAGTACTGGTGGCGTATAGCCGGCATCCGGCACGGTGGTATCCCACAGCTGCGGCGACACCACACCGCTGCGCCCGGCATGCTGCAGCAGCATGTCCTGGTAGTCACGCCGATCTGCCGCGTGGCGCTCGATCGCCGTCAGCGTTGCGTCAACCGTCTGCGTATCCATGCCCATGCGTCGATAGCCGCGTGCGGTGGCCGAGCCGTCGCCCTGCAGGCGCGCGGCGGCATCATTCACCTGCACCAGACCCAGCAGTACCGACGCCATCGGTTCACGGCGCGACTGCACGCCCTGCCAATATCCCTTCCAGCCGGCCTCGCGCAGCGCACGGTCCGGGTGCTGGGCCAGGGCCTGCTTGTCGGCGCCGCTATCCCAGCTGCGGCCAGCACCCTCGATACGCGGGTATTCCGCGCTGTGCATGATCTGCCGGCGCAGGCGCGCGAACGTATCCAGCGCCGGATCGGCCAGTGCATCCACGGCATCATCCAGCTGCGCATTGGCCGGCGCCGCGGCTTCCTGCAGCGCGCGGGCGCGCAGGAACCCATAGGACGCCAGCCAGGGGGCATCCGCCGGCGCCTCACGCAGGGCGGCCCTGCCGGTGCGGGCGATACGGCTGCACAGCCCCATCACCTGGTCCAGCGCCTGCGCCGGGCGACGATCGCGTGCGTTGCGGGCAGCCTGCAGATGTAGATACGCATGGTGACGCAGGCACTGTGCCTGCAGCGCTTCGGCCTGGCGGAAGCGCGTGGCCGGCTCGCCCGCCGTGGCGCTCTGCAATGCCTCCACGCGCTCGCCCAGGGTGACCCGTGCCGCCTGTTCGGCGGCGGCGCTGGGGAAGTAAGCGCGGTCATCGGCGTGCAGCGACTGTGCGTGTGCGCCGAGGGAGGTGGCCATCGCCCACAGCGTGGCGATGACAACGGTGGTAGTGCGCGTCCTGCGGGCCTGCATCGGCGTCTCCGTGCCTTGATCGGGCTTCGAGCCTAGCAGCCGCCGACGGTCCGCGCCTGTCCCGATCTGGCCTCAGATCGACTCGTCTTCACGCTTGACCAGTGTCCAGCACGGCTTCTGCGCGAAGGTATAGGTCTGCTGGTCGCTGCTGTCCGGCGTGCGGATCTGCACCTGCATCTGCCCATCGGCCACGGCCGTCACCTGCATCTCCCGGCCCTGCCCGGCCAGCCCGGCTGGATCGGGCATCACCGGCCATTCGACATCGGCCAATGCCAGCGGGCGCTCCACTGTGCGCGGCTCAGGCTCGGCGCCAGCGTCAACGTAGCTGTCCAGCAGCGGATCGGCCGTTGCCTTTTCCTGCAGGGTGATCTCGTTGCCGAAGTGCTTCAGGAAGGTATCGAACGCCGGATGGGGGCACGCCGCGGTCGCCACTGCGGGTGCCGGCTCCACCGCCTTCGCTGTGCTGGCAGGTGCCGCTGCAGGGGCCGGGGCTTCAGCAGACGCTGGCTGCGGCGCAGGCGTGCAGGCGGACAGCACGAGGCCAAGGGCGGGTGCCAGCAGCGCAAGGGAACGGCGGAGCTTCATGGGATCGTCCTGATGCCGGTTGGGTCGCACCATCCTAGCCCGCCGCCTACAATCGCGCCTTCCGCCTGTTCGAGATGCCCATGCGCCGCCTCCTGCTCCTGATCGGCCTGCTGCTGCCCGCCCTGTGGCCAGCCTTGGCGATGGCTATCGACGTCCGTGAAGGCGACCTGCTGTTCGTCACTGCGGGTCATGGTGGCCTGAGCGCGGCCATCGACGATGCGACGGGAAAGCAAGGGGCGCCCAGCTTCGACCATGTCGCGCTGGTGGCTTCGGCACCGCAGGGCTGGGAGGTGCTGCATGCCGACGAGAAGGGCTCGCGCCGGCAGACGCTGGACCAGTTCCGGGAAGACGCGCGTAGCAAGCAGCGGCAGGTCGTGGTCTATCGCCTGCGCGCGCCGCCAGGGAATGCCATCACCGATGCGGTGGCCACCGCGCGCACGATGCTGGGCAAGCCGTACAACACCGCCTATGTGTTGAACGACGAAAGCTACTACTGCTCGGACTTCATCGAACGCGCATTTCGTGCGCACCATGTGTTCGCGCTGCAGCCGATGAACTTCCGCAACCCGCAGACCGGTGAGATCTCCCAGCATTGGGTAGACCTGTATCGCGGCATGGGCATGGACGTTCCGCAGGACCTGCCCGGTACCAACCCCAACGACATGGCCGCAGCGACGGTGCTGCAGCGGATCGGCGTGCTCGAATAAGCGAAGCCCCGCACGGGGCGGGGCTTCGTCGGTGATGGATGGCGGCTGCCAGGATCACTCTTCCTCGTCCTGCCCGCCCTGCTGCTGGTTCTGGTTGCGCTTCTGCTGTTCCTGCTGCTGTTGCTGCTGCTGGTCGCGGCCGCGTTCCTGCTGCTGATCCTGCTGGTTCTGCTGGCCCTGCTGCTTCTGGTTCGGGTTCTGGTTCTGCTGTGCCATGTCCGATCTCCAAATGCCACGCGCGGAATGCGGTGGACGGGGCCATCGTCGGCAGCGATTGGTTAACCATGCGTTGTCAGCGGGCTACACGGATGTGTACGCGCGTGAATGAACCCGCGCCAGCCCTTGCGGCACAAGCCACTGAAGGATTCATGCGGGTTTGGCATGTAGTCATGCTGCCGCCGGAAACGAACGCATTCAGCGGCCTGCACCGCCGGGGCGTGCGCAGCGGTCGCCTACGCCTATGGTCCCATTTGCAGCATGCCGGGGCGCCGCCTATCGTCGGATGACATCACCCCGGAGATGCGCATGGCCCGCGACACCGCAGCACGCCCCACCTACGAGCAGGCACTGACCGGTTTCAGCATCGAGCACGGGCAACGGCAGCTGCACGGTGACCTGCAGGCCGGCATCAATGCCTGCGTTGAGTGCTGCGACCGCCACTGCGGTCGCAATGCGCTGGCGCTGCGCTGGGTGGATGTCCACGGCGCACTGCATCGGTACACCTTCGAGGACCTGCGCGATGCCTCCGCACGTTTTGCCCATGTGCTGGCAGCGCAGGGCATCGGCAGGGGTGATGTGGTGGCCGGCCTGCTGCCGCGTACACCGGACCTGCTCGCGACCATCCTCGGCACCTGGCGCGTGGGCGCGATCTACCAGCCGTTGTTCACCGCGTTCGGCCCCAAGGCCATCGAAACACGGTTGAAAACCGGCCGCACCGCGCTGGTGGTGACCGACAGCACGAACCGCAGCAAGCTGGACGAGGTCGATGGCTGCCCGCAGGTGGCCACGGTGCTGGCATCCGGACAGACACTGCGTGCCGGCGACATCGACTGGAGCGCACGCACCGCCGGTGCCACACCCGACTTCGCGCCGGTGATGCTGCGCGGCGATGAACTGATGGCGCTGCTGTCCACCTCCGGCACCACCGGCAGTCCCAAGGGCGTGCCGGTGCCGCTGCGCGCATTGCTGGCCTTTGCCGGTTACATGCAACAGGCCGTAGACCTGCGCGCAGACGACGTGTTCTGGAACATCGCCGATCCCGGCTGGGCCTATGGGCTGTACTACGCCGTGATCGGCCCGCTGCTGCTGGGCCAGGCCACCACCTTCAGCGAGGCCGGTTTCAGCGTGCAGGTATTGAACGACATCGTCGCGCGGCTGGGTGTCACCAACCTTGCCGGCTCGCCCACCGCCTACCGGCAGATCATCGCCGCCGGTTCCGAGGCCAGCGCTGCCATCAAGGGTCAGCTGCGGGTGGTGAGCAGCGCCGGCGAACCGCTGAACCCGGAGATCGCCCGCTGGTTCGCCGCCCATCTGGGCACCACGGTGCTCGACCACTACGGCCAGACCGAGACCGGCATGGTGGTGAACAACCACCACGCGCTGGAGCATGCCCTGCGGCCGGGGTCATCGGGCGTTGCGATGCCCGGTTACCGTGTCGCGGTACTGGACGATGCCGGCAACGAACTGCCGCCGCGCACGCCGGGCATCCTCGCCGTGGACCTGCGGCAGTCGCCAATCATGTGGTTCACCGGCTACTACGGTGCCGACACGCCGGCGCTGGGTGATCGTTACTACCTCACCGGCGATTCGGTGGAATGCGAGGACGATGGCTCGATCCGTTTCATCGGCCGCTCGGATGACCTGATCACGTCGTCGGGCTATCGCATCGGTCCATTCGATGTGGAGAGCGTGCTGATGGAACACCCTGCGGTGGTGGAGACGGCGGTGATCGGCGTGCCGGATGCGGAACGCACCGAGATCGTCAAAGCGTTCGTGATCCTGCGCGATGGTTTCAGCGGCAGCGACACGCTGGCGCAGGAACTTCAGCAGCACGTGCGGCGCCGGCTGTCCGCCCATGCCTACCCACGGCAGGTGGAATTCGTGGCGGAACTACCGAAGACACCCAGCGGCAAGCTGCAGCGCTTCCTGCTGCGCAAGGCGGAGATCGAGAAGCAGGCGGCGGCTGGCTGAGGGTCTCTGGGGTCAGAGCCCTTCCTTCGAAAGGGATCTGACCCCGGGGATGGATCCTCTCCAGCGGAGAGGCTCTGACCCCACATGACCCCGTGTCTGCGCTACGGCATCACCGGCGGCACGTACGCCAGCGTCATCCCCAGCAGCCACAACAGCCCCAGCACCAGCGGGATATGCACCAGCAGCTGGATGAAGGTGAAGCCAACGATGTCGCGGGCCTTCAAGCCGAGCACGCCCAGCAGCGGCAGCATCCAGAACGGGTTGATCAGGTTCGGCAGCGCTTCGGCCGCGTTGTAGACCTGCACCGCCCAGCCCAGGTGCGCCTTCAGTTCGTTCGCGGCCTGCATCACGTACGGCGCTTCGATGATCCACTTGCCGCCACCGGACGGCACGAAGAAGCCCAGCACTGCCGAGTACACGCCCATCACCAGCGCGAAGCTTTCGGTGCTGGCCACGTGCACGAACAGGCTCGACAGCCGATGCGCCAGGGTCTCGCCATCACCACCGGCGGCGTGGGTGAGGATCATCGCGATGCCACCGTACAGCGGGAACTGGATCAGCACACCGGTGGTGCTGGGTACCGCCTTGGCCACCGCGTTGAGGAAGCTGCGCGGACGCCAGTGCAACAGCAGGCCCAGCGAGATGAACATGAAGTTGTAGGTGTTGAGGTTGGCAATGGCGCTGACCAACGGCTTGTTGGCGAACTCGTTGAACAGCCAGCCGAAGGCCAGCAGCGAAAGCAGCACGGTCAACAACGGGCTGTATTCCAGCCATTCGCCCGGGCGCGTGCGTCGCTGCAGTGGTTCCGGTTCGGCCTGGGCGGCGCCGGGGAAATCCTCGGCGGTGCGCGCACTGCCGGCGGCCGGTGCGGTCAGCCAGGCGATCAGCAACGAGACCAGGATCAACACGGCGGTCAGCACAATCGACTGCCACAGGAAGATGGTTTCGGTGAACGGCAACACGCCGGTGATCTCCACCAGCCCCGGCGGCATGCTGGCCGGATTGGCCTGCAGCTGCGCGGCCGACGAACTCAGGCCCATCGCCCACACCGCGCCCAGGCCCAGATAGGCCGAGGCGCCGGCAGCACGGTAATCCATGCGCAGCTCGGTCCGGCGGGCCAGCGCACGCACCAGCAGGCCGCCGAACACCAGCGAGAAGCCCCAGCTGAGCAGCGAAGCCAGCATGCTGACCAGACCGACGTACACCACTGCGCCGCGACCGGTGCGCGGTACGCGGGCGAGGAAGTCGATGAAGCGCGCCACCACCGGCGCAGTGGCCAAGGCATAGCCACCGATGACCACGAAGGCCATCTGCATGGTGAAGGGAATCAGGCTCCAGAAGCCGTCGCCGAAAGCGCTGGCGGTGGCCTGTGGGGTGGCGCCGAAGCCCATCGCCGCCACGGCGACGATGACCACGCCGAGCACCGCGAACACGTAGGCATCGGGGAACCATTTTTCCGCCCAAGCGGCCGAGCGCAGCGCGGCGCGCGCCATCCAGCCGTCCTGTACTGCTGCCGTCGAAGCCATCACCTACCCTCCCAGGTTCGATGGCCTGATTCTGGGCGGTGGGGTGCGGGCTGTCTGCCACCTATTGGTCGTAGGTGGCAGGAGGCCCGGCGCTGTGCGCCGCCGCCCGAGCATGGGCTCGGGCGCTACAGAAGCACTGTCAGCTGTAGAGCCGAGCCCACGCTCGGCTGCGCGTCTCAACGCAGCGCCAGGTCCACGGCGATACCGGCAAACAGCGCGGCACCCACCCAGTTGTTGTGCAGGAAGGCCTTGAAGCACGGCCCACGCTCGCGGTTGCGGCAGATCCAGAACTCGTACACCACCAGCAGCGTCGCCACCACTACGCCGGCCAGGTAGTACCCACCCAGCCCGCCGCGCACGCCCACCAGCGCCATCGTGGCCAGGAACAGCGCGTACAGCATGCCCTGGATGACCAGGTCCAGATCGCCGAACAGGATCGCGGTGGAGTGCGAGCCCATCTTCAGGTCGTCCTCGCGGTCGACCATGGCGTACCAGGTGTCGTAGGCGGTGGACCACAGGATGTTGCCGGCGTACAGCAGCCAACCCAGCAACGGCACCTCGCCCTGCACGGCCGCGAAGGCCATCGGGATGCCCCAGCCGAACGACATGCCCAGATAGACCTGCGGCAGATGCGTGTAGCGCTTCAGGTAGGGATAGCTGGCGGCCAGGAACACGCCGATGAAGCTGAGGGCGATGGTCAGGCCGTTCAGGGTCAACACCAGGCCGAAGGCCACCAGCATCAGTACCGCGAACAGTGCCAGCGCCGCACGGCCGCTGATCGCGCCGGTCGCCAGCGGCCGCGCCTTGGTGCGCTCCACATGCGGGTCGAGCCAGCGGTCGGCATAGTCGTTGATGACGCAACCGGCCGAGCGGGTCAGCCAGACGCCCGCGGTGAACACGAACAGGGTCCACAGCGGCGGCAGCCCGCCAGCAGCCAGCCACAACGCCCACCAGGTGGGCCACAGCAGCAGCAGCGTGCCGATCGGGCGATCGGCGCGCATCAGACTCCAGTAATGACGCCAGCGCGGCGTCGGCGCCGGATGCGGCGCGGAAAGAGGGGTATCAGCCATGACACTAGGATACTCCTGTGCCTTCGGACCGACTTTGCCGGCGGGGGGAGATTTGTGCGGCGAAACTGGATAGAATGCCCATCCCGCACCGCCTCATTGCGTTGCGATGCCCGCCCCGGCCCTGGCCGACGGCGCGGCGGTTCCACCACGCGCTCGTAGCTCAGCCGGATAGAGTAGTGGCTTCCGAAGCCATTGGTCGGGGGTTCGAATCCCTCCGGGCGCGCCATCTTCCCTTAGTCTTCGCCCCTGCCTGCCACCACGGCGTGGCGCGCTGGTCGTGGATTCATTCGGCTTCCCGATCCCCCCGCTGCGGCTCCGTTGACGCCAGGCTGGAAGGGAACCGAGCGGTGGGCGCAGCCGTGCACGTCGCGGACGATGATCGAGAATTCCTCCCCAGCGCTGATCGCGCCGGGCAGAAACGCGCCGTCGCCGTCGAACAGCACGGTCATTGCCTCGCCAGGGGCGATCGACAGCCGTGCCGCCGGAGGCGCAACTTCTTCGAGGATGACATTGAAGGACCGCCACGCCTGTTCGCCAATCCGGCGAACCTCTGCGGTGGCTGTCCTGGCATACAGGCGTCTGTCGGCGCTGGCCAGCAACAGCTGCAGTGGCCGAGAACCATGCGGATTGATCTGGAAGCGGCCGTAGGTCATGCCATCCACCCGTGCGATGCCGGCATAGGTGATGACGACTGTCGGGCATGAGTCCGCGCGTGGTTCTTGGGCGGCGCATGCGGTCAGGCCAATGGCCAGACAGAGGACGAGATGCTTGGTCACGCTGCAGATCCTCCATTGATGTTCCGCGTGCCGCCTACCGGATGATCCGGCAGCGACGGCAGGGCACCTGCACACTGCCGCTGCTCGACTCTTCAGCGCACTACAGCGCTGCCGAGCATCGACCGAACACGTTGGCGGGCTTCTCCCGCAGGCTCACAGCAACCACCCGGTGCTTCTGCTCGCCGCACCCACCCATGGCCCCATACATGAGGAGAAGTCCCTTGTCGTTGATGTAGCCGATGAGCTTGCCGTTACCTTCATCCGACGCGGCCCTGACGAGATAGACGGTCTCCCCGGGCGTTGGTTTCAGACCACTCAACGGCATTGAACCGATCTTCCCTTCAACCTCTGATGCCGATACCACGACCAACGCATTCTTCAACATCCACTCCGCAATGGCGGCTTCACTGGCCGGATCAAGCGTGGAAATGCGGTCAAGCGGCAGAGTCGTTGAATTGCCAGGGAAGATCGCGTCGGACAAAACATCTACCCAGTCCGAGCTCCATTCCGTATGTTGAAATTTGTTGATGCTGCAGCCTCCCAGCATTGGCAAGAGCAGCAACGCTGCGCGCAAAATTCCAGCCATCGGCATTGCGACGCCGCTCCTTGCTGGGGTACCCCGAATCTTCCTGCGCTTGCCGCGCCACAGACCGATCAGATACCCGCTGGTGGGTAGACCCACCTCATCGGGATTACTGGCTGCTGCCCGGGCACCGGACGCCTCACTCATACTGTTCCACGCCCAACTTTCTACATCGGCCATCACTGCGGATCGACTTGCCAGCCCATGGCCATGATGTCGAGTGAACTGCCGGTGGTGCAGGTTTCGATGCGGAAGCACTGAAGTTCTGGCAGCAACACCCCCGAGGCGGCCCAGCGCTGCCTGCAGTCGGCCAGTACCTCGCTCTCCTCATCGACATACGCACGCTCGATCGTGTCCTCACCTAGAACTCCGAAGTTGAGCGCCAGTCGCGCGCCGCGGCATTCAAGGAACACCACCCGCGCATTGCACCCGTCGGGCCAGCGCACGTGGACAACTACTTCATCCTGGTTGCCCGGATTGCTGCGATCAACGGACACCGCAACCAGAGTGGCGTCCGGCCAAGGCAGTTCGTTGAACTCAAGGATCATGCGTGGTACCTCCTTCCTGGCGCTGGCAGCCGATTGAATTGGGCCATCCCCCGCCCAGAGCCAGCGTTCGCCTCATACTCGGACGCTCCCACCTGATTGATGGAGCACGAGCTGCCACGGCTGTGACATGAGGCATGCAATTTCGGCACCGATCGTCGCTTCGATGAGGACAATGCACCCCGTCCCATCGAGTTCATGCGGATCCGCAGGGTCCAATCCAAGCAGGGCGCATGCGCGATCAAACTCGAATGATGCTTCGCGCTCAGTGAAGACACTCAGGTCCAGAATGATGTTCTGCATCGAGAAGCCATCGATACTGAGGCGGACAATGTTATCGAAGATGACCTCATGCACATACCTTCCGCATTCCGTGGACAGAGAGAGGGCAAGGCGGCGGCGATCTTCAATGCGGAGTCCATCGATTTGCAGATCATGCAGACAGTGCATGCTCCGTCCCACTGGGTTTTCAATGTTCAACAGACGGACCTCCTCAACTGAAAAGGAAGATCATGCCGGAACGGTGCTTTGCGAACGCGCGCCAAAAACACCGCGGTACCAATAGGTGTCACTGCGCCTGAACCAGGTCGAGAAGGCTTCAGAATCGAAAACTTTAAGCTGTTCCATGGCTATACGATAGCGCTGGAAGAAAGCCAATATGTCGCGTAGCGCCTCGGCATCCACCCGTCGCTTGTCGACCTGGATGTAGATGACCCGGCCCCGGCCAACCACGTCCATGACGCACTCCATCTGATCCAGCCAGCCGAAGAAATGCGCTTCGTCCCGTGGCGAGTAGAACACCACACTATCGGCCTGTAGTTCCACCTTCTCCATTTTCATTGCGTGACCCTCTCCATTCGAACGATTGCAGTTACCACAACTCTTGCCGGCTCCGCACCATGTGGGTGCCAGCTCACCGAAGGGCCGTACTCACTGCGATGCTTCCAGAACGTGGGCGCTCATCGGTGGGTGTCGTCAGCGTCGTCCACACTCGGGAACTTCCCCGGCGCGCTGAGAGTCAGCCTGACCGGGCGGCACGCTGTACTCGCCGCCAGAGCTCTTCCGACATGGAGTTCTTCCACGTCTGGCCAAGCAGCTCACGAAAAGAAGGGTCCTGCTTTGCCAGGCTCTCCAGCCTCTCGATCTCTGCCTCGCCATGGGCCACCAAGTAGTCCTCCAATGGTCCGGTAGCGAGATTGGATAGTAGAGGTGCATCCACATCCATCTGCCTGACGGCCTCAATGAATTCCCACCCTCCGTCGGCATCCCGCTGAATGATGTCATCGACAACATCCAGCACCTGCATGTGCAATTGCCGCTCACTGGCGCCCATGAGAAGTCGATCGAACTGAACCCATGCTTCGGCGATCTTCTGCGGTCCACCATGCGGCTTTCCGGCTGATTCAATAGCTCTATTTCGATGCATCCCAGATTTTCCCGGTCGAGAGGCCAAGCGAACAGCTTCATCCCACTACAGGAGGATAGATTTCAACTGAGACACCAAGGCTCAGTTCAACAATTCTTTTGAGCAAACTGTGATCAAGCTCAAAACCTCCCAACTCTTCGGTAAAGAGACTTACATAGAACTCCGCCTTCCCGCCGCCACCGACAATCTCATCCAAGAACCGAGCCTTGGCGGACAGCACATCGCACCACCTACGCAGCTCTTCGTCCAACTCAACACTCGCCTTGCGCACGAGCTGCATTGAAACGTACGTTTCCTCGTACCGGCCCCCATCCGAAGATGGCGGGCGTGGATCGCCCACTGTCCTTGAGAATCTGGGCGTCAGACCGAACTCCAACGCGATATCAGACGCCCGCATGGAGGGGTGCCAGATCCGCAGGGAAACATTCGTTAATTGAATAGACATCAGAGGCCTAGAAGGGTTCCGCTAAATGCTGAGTACCATCTGCAACCCGTTCTGCAAAACGATCTTCGCACGATCGAGGTCACGTCTGGAGATGGAGACCGACGCCAGCCCAACGGCTCGAGCGATATCGCATTGCGAGAAGAATGCGTCATACGTATCCATCATATCGGCGTGAAACATCTTCCGCGGAGCTTTTGCTACCACCCTGAAGAGATCCGTCATGAAATTCCAAGCATCAATAACAGCATCTGGGTTAACTCCAACTCCAGAATCGACCGAGGATATCAAGGACTCCACGTCGAGCAGCGATTCACCCTCCCAGTCCAGAGCCCCACCGCAAGCAGCGACCTCGTAGTCAAGAACGTCCTTACTGCCAGCTGACACAGGCCTCCCTTTTTTCGAAAGCACATGATCATAATCATCGGAAACCCACGCAAACCAGACGATCTTCCCACGCGCAGCAATCCCGACCGGATATATATCAGCCATCACAAACTCCATCCTAAATGACGCCATCAACCCTGAGCTCTTCTGGAATTGCGTCCATCAGAGGATCTTGACTGAAGTTGAAAAAGAACTCCTCAAAGAATCCAGGCTTTTCACCGCTCGGAGTGAAGTGCGTTTCCGCATATTTTTT
>NZ_QAIJ01000187.1:2224-4771 GCF_003060985.1 Stenotrophomonas sp. HMWF023 | reverse complement strand
GACCGTCGGCGGTCTCGAATGAGCCCACGTCCTCGATACCCATCGCAGAGGTGCGCAGCAGTGGCGCAACGCCCAGCAGCATCGGCCACATGTTGCCGCCGGTATTGTCGCGCAGGTCGACGATCCAGCCACAGCGAGGCGTGCTGTCCTTTTCACGGATGATGTTCTGCCACCGCAGCGCACGCTGGATGTTCTGCTGCTGCAGCTGCGGCTGCGGCGCACTGGGGTCGGCCGCATAGCCCTCGATCAGCACCTGGCCGATACGCGGGTCACGTGCGTGCGTGGCGTCGCTTTCGCTGCGGGCAACGGCGCTGGCATTTTCCCGGGCGAAGCGCTGCACACGCTGCTGCTGTCGTTGCGGAGTCATCCAGGTGCCGTGACCGCCTGAACTGCGGCCGATGGCTTCGGCCAGCACGGTCCGAACCCTGGCGGAATCGCCCTGCGCGTCCTTCAGCCGCGTGCGCGTGGCTGGCCAGTCGACTCTGCTTCGATACAGCGCCTCGCGTTCGAGCATGTCCAGCAGCTGTGCCTGCGCGGCGGGTGATGGGATCTCGATGGTGTCGGCCGCAGTGGCAGCGGTCGTAGCCAGCAGCGTGGCGATCAAGGCGGCTCGTGCCGGCAGTCCCTTGCTGTTTCGCATCGACATCTCCCTGTCGTTGAATGAAGGCGAAGCATAACGCCTCGGCCGTCGCGCGGCGTGTCGTATCAGGCACATCAGGATCGGACTGCGATTTACAACTTTGCCCATGTCGGCGCGGCGGCAAACACGCGAAGGTCGCTGTGCCAGCGCCACCTGCGCTGGCCGGGATTGGCGTCCCGAATCAATGAGCAAAGATGACCGATTGCCTCGCTGCAGGCACTCGCGACAATGCACCACCTGCCGGTCCACGGCGGGCGGTGCGTGGGGACCCTTGGGTCCGTCGGCTTCTCCTTTGCTCTTGACCGGCACGCCAACCCGCACCGCCCGCCACCTTGCATCCCGCAGGTGGCCCAGCCCTGTGAGGTTGCTGCCATGACTACGCTCTACCCCACCTATCCCCGCCTGCGCACACTGCTGGGGGATGCCCTGCCCGACCTGCAGCTGCCCAACGCCACTGCCGAGGCACTGGAAGACGCGCTGACCGAAGCCGATGAAGCCGCTCCCACGCCGGCCTTTTTCAAGCGGTTGCGCGACATCACGCGCTGCCACGCCGCCGACGGCGAGCCGTGGACGGAACTGCGCATCACGCCGGCGCGGGCGCGCGATCTGGCCGGGACCACGCGCTGCCTGCTGGCATTGTCGGCATTGGGTGGTGTGTTGCTGGCGACGCAGGCCGCGCGTGAACTGGACGATGCGGAGGCGCAGTGCCCGCCGCTGACGGAGGAAGGGTTGCTGCATGCGGTGCAGCTGCTGGCCGATCACGCGGGTGCGTTGCTGGGGCGTTCGCCGTTGTGATGCAGGGGTGTGGGGATTGCTCGAGTGTCGACCAAGGTCGACACCTACCAGAGCGGGTCATTACGCCCGTTGGAATTGTGCCGACCGAGGTCGGCACCCACCAAAGCAGCCAACGCGGCGGGCGCTACCAATCCGCGCGCAGGCCGATGTTGCCTTCGATGATGCGGCGCTTGCCGTTGTCGCTGCCACCCAGCTCGCGGGTGTAATCGGCCACGGCATAAGCGCTGATGGTGCGGTTGAATCGGCCCACCACGCCCACACCCGCTTCCAGTGCCCGCGACCGCTGCGAATTGATGATCGCATCGCTGTCGAACAGGATGCGGTCCTCGCCCGAGCGCCCGTGCCAGTAATTCAACTTGAAGTACGGCTGCCAGCCGTTATCGGCCAGTTGATAGTCGCCCGCCAGGCGCAGGCCGACGCGGCCGGTCCAGGCGTTGTCGTTCTCGAAGGAAATGGTGGACACCAGATCACGCTGGTCATCCAGCGAACTGCGTTGCCAGATCACCTGCAGCTGCGGCTCCAACCACCACGATGACTGTCCGAACTGCAGCAGTGGCTTGCCGGCTTCCAGCGACAGCGTGGTGCCATCGCCCTTGAGGTCGATGCCCAGCCCGCGCGACGAACGCGTGCGGCCGTCGTAGCGGCTCTGCATCGCCACTGCGTCGATGTAGCCGCCGCTGCTGTCAGTCAACGTCCAGTACAGGCCCACGTGCTTATCGTCCAACCGACTCTGGCCCACCAGCACGTTGTCCCAGCCCACGGCCAGGCCGGTGATCCGCCCGTCGGCACGGGTGCGACCGACAAACACGCCTAGCTGATTGCGGTGGCTGTCGCCGGAAGCAGCCCAGACGTCCAGGCCCGCCTGCACACCCATCACGTCGCCATCGAAGCCGGGCCGTGCATCGCCCTTCCAGTGGATCTCGCTGCTCTGCCCCACCAGCCGCCCCCACGCGGTGCGGAACGCACCCTGGCTGTACAGCAGGCGCTGTTCGCCCTGGCGTTCGTGGAAGGTACCCAGGCTGGCCAACGAGGTCTCACGCAGCAGCGGGGGCACCACGGCGTAGGCGGCGGTCTCCAGGCGGTACAGCGGCACCAGGCCGTTCTCGTCCGGC
>NZ_QAIJ01000187.1:0-2214 GCF_003060985.1 Stenotrophomonas sp. HMWF023 | reverse complement strand
CCGGTGCCGGGCAGGCTGCCCCCGGCCACCGGCACGTCCGGCACCGGTGGATCGCTGGGCGGTGCCACGGGCGGCGGTTCCGGCGGCGGCGGCGGTGGCGCGGTCTCACCGGCGGTCAGGTTCGGATCGATGGCACCTTCTGGTGGCGGTGGTGGTGCCGGGGGAATCGGCGGCGGCGGTGCCACCGGCGGTGTCGGCGGCGGCGGTGGAACCACTTCGCCGCCACCGTTCGGCGCGGGGGCCGGCCCGACCGCAACCGTCGAGCGCAGGTACCAGTTCTCGCCGGTGCCGGCGCTGACGCCGCCCTTGAACAGGAAATACTCGTAGGCGCCGGCCGAGACCGGTGCGAACAACGAGAAGGCACCGGGCGCCGTGGTGGCGCCGTTCAGCGCCTGCACCACCAGGATGCCGTCGACCAGCGTGGCTGCCCCGCTGCCGCCCGCGTTGAAGATGCCGATGCCGGTGCTGCCGGTGGCCGTGCCGCCATCGATCACCAGCCGGTCGCTGGTGGCGTTGTCCGCCGCCAGCACGGTACGCAGGTACAGCCCGCCGCCATCGCCACGGTAGTTGCCGCGCACGGTGAACACATCGCCCGGCGCGGAGCCGGTCAGATCGATGCGCCCGGCGTTGACCACATTGACCAACGCGCTGCCGATGAAAGGTCGCACTGCATGCGTACCGCTGCCTGCATAGATCGTGCTGGTGTCATCCAGGGTGAGTGAACCGGTACCACTGACACTGTCACCGAGCACCAGATCGCCATCGAAGGTGAGCTCGGTGCTGTTGGCCAGGCTGATCGCTTCCCAGTTCTGGAACCGCGCGACGCCGCTGCCCTTGACGTTGCTGAAGCTGAGACGATCAATGCCGTTGCCGCCATCGAACAGCGGTACCGCGCCGATGTTGCCTTGGTTGAGGTTGCTCAGCGTGGCCACGTCGTCGTCGGGGCCTGCATCGATGGCGCCGTACACGATGCCGCCGCCGTTCCAGTTGAAGGTGTCGTTGCCGGTGCTCAACAGCACCTGGCCACGCACGGTGCCATCGGTGATGGTCACGCTGTCATTGCCGCCGCTGACGCTGATGTTGCCGCCGATATAGGCGGTGCCGGAGATGATGATGGTGTCGGTGTCGAAGCCTGTAACCACGTTGCCGTCGACGGTGCCGCCGGACATGTCCCACAGGTTCTTGTCCAGCTTCATGTTGACCCGGCCGATGCGGCCACCGGTCATCCACGCCTGGTCGCCATCTTCGAACGCACCGACGATGCGGCCACCGCTCATGCGGAAGGCATCGATGTTGTCGCCCTGCTGCAGGGCCCCGATGGTGCCACCGGTCATGACGAAATCATCGCGACCACTGAACTGCGTCACCAGCCCGGTGATGGTGCCGCCGTTGACGGTCAGCTGGTCATCACCGCTGCCCTGATCGAGGCTGCCGAGCGTGCCGCCGTTGAGCAGCAGCACGTCGTTGCCGTCGCCCTGCTGGACGGCGCCGGTGATGCTGCCTGCCAGCATCTGCAGGCGATCGTTGCCAGCACCGAACTGGACGCCGCCGGTGCCGCCACTGATGGTGCCGCGGTTGACCACGCTGCTGTCGCCTGCACCTTTGAAGGCGATGCCCCAGCCAGCGGCTGCGCTGATCTGGCCGTCGTTGACCACGCCGCTGCCGCCCTGCAGATACAACGCGTACCCCTGTGCCGAGGAAATGCTGCCACTGGCGGCATTGTTGACCGTCACCACCGCATCGGCATTGATGCCACCGGCGGTGCCGCTGCCGACGGTGCCGCTGGCCGCGATGCTGCCCTGGTTGTTGATGGTGCCGCCGGCCGTAGGGGCGACGAAGATGGCGTTGGCGTTGCTGGTACTCAGCTGCGCGCCGCTCTGTACGTTCACGGTAACGCCGCTGGCTCCAGCGCCAAGGGTGACCGGCGTTGCATCGGGGTTGGGCGCGGCCGCGCTGCAGGTAACGGTCTGCCCGGCGACGGGGGCGGAGGCATCACATCCCGCCCAGGCTGCCGGGGCGGCCAGTGCGAGCAGCGACGGCGCCGCCAGGATCTGGACCAGGGAAACGGTCAAACGGCGCCGGCGGAATCCGGGCGAGACGACATGGGACATACGGCACTCCTGGGTCGGGGATCAGGAACTGCTGATGCTATGTACGGCGCTGCTGACGCAGTCTGCCCTGCCATGAATGGTTTCGATAGGTGAAATTGCAGGC
>NZ_QAIJ01000186.1:0-3489 GCF_003060985.1 Stenotrophomonas sp. HMWF023 | reverse complement strand
CCACCCCACCTAAAATGCCCCCATGAGCACCCTGACCTTCCGCGCCGCCACGTCGGCCGACATCCCCGCCCTGATCACCCTGGTCACCTCGGCCTACCGTGGCGACGCCAGCCGCGTCGGCTGGACCACCGAAGCCGACCTGCTGGACGGCGCCCGCATCGACGCCGAAGGCATCCAGGGCGACCTGGACCGCCCGCGCTCGACCATCCTGCTGGCCGAACGCGACGGCCAACTGGTGGCCTGTGCCCACATCGCCGACGTCGACGGCAAGGGCTACTTCGGCATGTTCTCGGTCGATCCGGCCCAGCAGGGCGGCGGCGTTGGCAAGCAGCTGATGGATGCCGCCGAAGCCCATGCCGCGCGCGAATGGGCGGTGCCGGTGATGCAGATGACGGTGATCGACGTGCGCGACGAACTGATCGCCTTCTACGAGCGCCGCGGCTACCAGCGCACCGGCATCAAGAAACCGTTCCCGTATGGCGACGAACGCTTCGGCATCCCCAAGCGCGACGACCTGCGCTTCGAGATCCTGGAAAAGCCGCTGGCCGGAGCCACCGCGTGAGCGAGGCCTGGACCTTTGTCTGCGCCGGCACCGAACTGCTGCCGGGCGAAATGAAGAGCGTGTTCGACGAAGTCACCGGTACGCCGATCGTGGTGTTCAACCTCGACGGCGAACTGTACGCGCTGGAAGACCAGTGCACGCACGAGGAGTTCGAGCTGTCCTCGGGTGAGTTCAACACCGCCGAAGGCAGCGTCGAATGCGTGCTGCATGGCGCGCGCTTCGATGTGCGTGATGGCCGCGCCCTGTGTGCGCCTGCCTATACGGCGGTGCCGAAATTTCCGGTGAAGCGCGAGCACGACGCGGTGTGGACGCGCGACGACCGCGATTGAAGCCAAGGGCATCCACCCATGGGGTGGATCTACAGGAACAGCCTGAAGGGCCTGCCAGGGCCTTTCGGGGCCGCCCGGTTGGCCTGCCGCATCGCGTACATGCGAATCATTATCGTTGATGTTATCCTACGTAACATCTTCGTAGTGCCCCTGCCTGCGCCATGGCTTCGTCCGCGCCCACCGCCACGCTGTGCCAGCTTGCCCGTCAGGGGTGGCCGCTGCTCGTGGCCGCGCTGCTGACGCTGCTGCTGGGCTGGTCGGCGTTGCAAGAAGGACGCGGCGGCAGCCACGCCGCCAACGCCGGCTGGCAGGTGCATCTGCACGATATCGAGCAGGTCGCTCCGCTGCCGGCCCCTTCCGGCGACGAATGCCCACACCACGCGGCTCCCGCTCCGGAACCTCCGGTGGATGGTGAAGGCGGCACGACCTGCGCCGGCACTGCCCCGCCGCGTGCTGCGCTGGTGGCTCACATCCCGTTGTGGCATTCCGATGCCCTGCGCTGGCAGCTGCACGACCCCTCGCTGCGCCTGAATCCCGGCCACGCACCTCCGGCACCGCACGCCATCTGAGCCGCCCTGCGGCCGTTGCCGCGCGCCTGATTGCGTTTCCGGCCAGCCGAGCATGGCTCGGCTCTACAGAACCCACCTCCTGCCTGCCGCCGCGCGCCCAGCCGTGCTGGCCGGCCCTCGCTCATTCCCTATCCAAGCCGCCGCCAACCTACCCATGACCCACATCAAGACCCGCAAGTACGCACCCCGCGTTTCGGTACTGGCCACCGCCACGCTTGCCGCCGGCTTCGCGCCGCTGGCCGCACAGGCGGCCGACGATGCCGGCGCCAGCAAGGCCACCGAACTGGACAAGGTCCAGGTGCGCGGCAGCTGGTTCAACCCGTCCTCGCCGAAGTTCACCGCTGCGCTGCTGGACACCCCGAAGTCGGTCTCTATCGTCTCGGAAAAGCTGATCGCCGAAACCGGTGCGACCAACCTGCAGGATGCGCTGCGCATGGTTCCGGGCATCACCTTCGGTGCCGGCGAAGGCGGCAACCCGACCGGTGACCGCCCCTTCATCCGCGGCTTCGACTCGCAGAGCAACATGTTCGTCGATGGCCTGCGCGACGTCGGTTCGCAGACCCGCGAAGTGTTCGACCTGGAGCAGGTGGAAGTGGTCAAGGGCCCGAGCTCGGCCTACGGCGGTCGTGACTCCGGTGGTGGCAGCCTCAACCTGGTCAGCAAGACCCCGAAGCTGAAGAACGAGACCACTGCCAGCATGGGCATCGGTACCGACAGCTACGCACGCGGCACCGTGGATGCCAACTACGTGCTGGGCGATGGCATCGCCGCGCGCCTGAACCTGATGAAGCACGAGTCGGACATCGCCGGTCGTGACGCGGCCAACGTCAGCCGCTGGGGCATCGCGCCGTCGATCGCGTTCGGCCTGAACGGCCCGGCGCAGCTGATCGCCAGCCACTACCACATGCAGAGCGACGACCTGCCCGACGCGGGCGGCTTCCCGTACGGCAACCCGAACGGCGCACCGGTGTCGAAGTGGGTCGACGGCCGCCCGATGGTGCCCGACCGCAACAACTACTACGGCCTGGTGGATCGCGATTTCCAGCGCACCCGCGCCGACATCAGCACCCTGGACGGCAGCTACGACTTCGGCGGCCACAAGCTGCGCAACATCGCGCGCCTGGGCAACACCAGCAACGATTACCTGTGGACCCAGCCGGACGACAGCCAGGGCAACCCGAACAACTACGGCACCTTGTGGCGCCGTACCAACAGCCGCGCCGTCGACGTCAAGAGCTTTGCCGACCAGCTGAGCCTGACCGGTGCGTTCCAGACCGGTGCGCTGAAGCACAGCTACAGCGCCGGCCTGGAATACAGCGATGAAAAGATGACCCGTGGCAGCTACCTGATGACCCCGGGCACCAACAACCCGCTGACCAACAGCAGCAAGTGCCCGACCACCGGCGCTGCCACCGGCTACAACTGCACCAGCTTCGACAACCCGAACCCGAACGATCCGTGGGCGGCCACCCATGCGGTGTACCGCAGCGACAAGGCGCTGGACGTCGAGCAGCGCACCAAGACCACGTCCGCCTACCTGTTCGACACCATCGAACTGAACGCGCAATGGATGATCAACGTCGGCCTGCGTTACGACGACTTCTCCACCACCCTGACCACCCCGGTGGCCGGCAAGGCGCCGACCCGCGTGCGCAACGACAATGACTTCCTGAACTACCAGGCCGGCATCGTCTTCAAGCCGACCGCCAACGGCAGCATCTACCTGTCCTACGGCACCTCCTCCACCCCGCCGGGCATGGACGGTGGCGATGGTTCCGATGGCCTCAGCGCCACCGTGGCCGACCTCAAGCCGCAGGACACCAAGAACCTCGAACTGGGCACCAAGTGGGACCTGTTCGACAACCGCCTGAACCTGACCGCGGCGATCTTCCACACCGTGATGGACAACGCGCGCGTGACCGTGGACAACGGCACCAGCCAGAACGCCGGCAAGAAGGAAATCAATGGCTTCGAGCTGGGCTTCACCGGCCAGCTGACCGATGCCTGGAGCCTGTACGGCGGCTACACC
>NZ_QAIJ01000185.1:2805-13438 GCF_003060985.1 Stenotrophomonas sp. HMWF023 | reverse complement strand
CCCCTACCCTCCCTTGGCTTTCGCGCCCCAGCGCGCTACTGACGTCGCCTGCATTGAAGGTCGACCGCGAAGCGGTGCTGTTCTCGCTCAAGTGTCTGCTCGCCGCGATCCTCGGGCTGTATGTCTCGCTGCGCATCGGCCTGACCCGCCCATTCTGGGTGATCGGCACGGTCTATCTGGTGTCGCAGCCGATGTCCGGCGCAACGCTCAGCCGGGGCCTGTTCCGCCTGTTGGGAACCGTCGGCGGCGCGGTTGCTACGGTGCTACTGGTGCCGCGGTTCGCCAACGCGCCCGTGGTGCTCAGCGTAGTGCTGGCGGCCTGGATGGGCCTGTGCCTGTACCTGGCCATGCTCGACCGCACACCGCGTGCGTATGCCTTCCTGCTGGCCGGGTACACCACCAGCCTGATCGGTTTCCCGGCGGTGATGGTGCCCGGTGAAGTCTTCACCATTGCCATCACCCGCGTGCAGGAGATCTCGATCGGCATTCTTGCGGCAACGCTGGTCCACGGGCTGGTGCTGCCACGCCGGGTCTCGCCGCGTGTGCACGCGCGTGTGGCGTCGATCCTCGGCGATGCGGAACGTTGGACGCAGGACATGCGCGCAGGCGCCAGGGACACGGTACTGGCGGAGGACCGCTCCAAGGTAGCCGCGGACCTGCTCGAACTGCACACGCTGTCCATCCACCTGCCGTTCGACAGCGCGCACGGCGTCGCCCAGGTGCAGATCCTGCGCGCACTGCATGACCGGATGCTCGATGTGCTGATGCTGTCCAGCGCCGTGGACGAATCACTGGCCCAGTTGCGCGCGCAGCCCGCTGGCACAGCGCACACCACATGGCAGGAATTGATGCGTGCAGATCTCTGCGCACGTCAGGCCGAACTCGATGCTGCGCATCACGACTGCCGGCTGCTGGAAGAGCAGCTGCACGCTGCCCGCCCGGACTGGCGCCGGCGTGTGCCCGTGCACCTCGCCAGCAAGGCGAACGGCCATGTGCTGCATCGTGATCACCGGGTCGCCCTGCGCAGCGCTTTGGGTGCCTTCGTCGGCATCGTACTGGCCTGCGCGCTGTGGATCATTACCGCGTGGTCCGATGGTGCAACCGCCGTCTCCATCATCGGCACCGCCTGCGTGTTGTTCGGAACCAGCGAGGCACCTGCCGGGCATGTCATGCACTATCTGATCGGGTCGACCATCGGCGTGGTCATCGGGCTGTTCTACGCGCTGGTGATCTTTCCGGGCCTGTCCGATTTCGTCGGCCTGGCCATGGCGCTGGCGCCCGCGCTGCTGCTGTGTGGCTCGTTCCTCGCCCGCCCGCCTTTCATCATGGCGGCGTTGGGCGTGGTGCTCACCTTCCCGCTCATTGCAGGATTGGGCGCGACCAATGCCAGCAACGTCGTGGGTGTGCTCAACAGCGGCGTCGCGCTGTTCGTCGGCACGGCGGCGGCGCTGTGCAGCATGTCGCTGTTGCAGACCCTGGACAGCAATCGCAGCCGCGCGCGCTTGCAGCACGTGATCAGGCGGGACATCGCGCGTCGGGCGGCCGGGCAGGTGCGAAACGCCAGCGACTGGACCAGCCGCATGGTGGATCGGCTTGCGCTGCTTGCTCCTCGCCTGCGCGGCCATCCGGATGCGGCCCGCACATTGCGGACGATGTTTGCAGACATGCGCGCGGCCAGTGCCGTGGCCGAACTGCGTGTGATCGGCAGGACGCTCAAGGACCTGAGCAGTCGCGAGTGTCATGCACTGCTGATGCACAGGGCCACCGCCCACTTCCGCACTCCCACTCCGCGCCTGGTGAATGCGCCGCTGCTGGAATTGCTCGAGCACACACGCGACGCCGTCAGCACTGGCAGCGCGCCCGGAACCGAGCATGTTCTTGCACTGCTTTCCGGCCTGCGCCGCGACCTGCTCGCTCATGAGGACTGATGCGATGTTCTCCGATATCTCCATCGATGGCGTCTTCGTTCCCGGCCTGTTGGCGGTGGCGCTCATCGCGTTGGCCCTGTCGATGATGGCCTCGCGGCTGCTGGCAAGCCTCGGGCTGTACCGGCTGTTCGCCTATCGCCCGCTGGTGGGCCTTTCGCTGTTCGTGATCCTGGCGGAGCTGTTGATCCAGCTCGCGCCCCTGTTAGAGAAACTGAAATGAAACACGTGCTGAGTGTCCTTGGCCGCTGGAGCGCAACGCTCTGCGTGTTGGCCGTCGCCGTCATCGCGGCCCTGTCCCTCTGGAACCGATACGAAACGCAGCCCTGGACGCGCGATGGCCGGGTACGCGCGGATGTGATCCGCGTGGCGTCGGACATGGGCGGACTGGTGACCCAGGTGCTGGTGCAGGACAACCAGCGGGTGAAGGCCGGGCAGCTGCTGCTGGTGCTGGACCAGCCGCGCTACGCCGCCGCGCTGGAGAAGGCGGATGCTGCGGTGAGCAGCGCGAAGGCCACGCTCACCCTCGCCCGCCGTGAATCGAAACGGGATCTGGCGCTGGGCAACCTTGTCGCCTCGGAGACACGCGAGCGCAATACGGCCAAGGTTGATACCGAAGTTGCCGGTCTGGCGCAGGCCCGCGCGGAGCGGCGGGTGGCACTGTTGAACGTGCAGCGCACCGAAGTGCGCGCCAGCGCCGATGGCACCGTCACCAATCTCGACCTGCACCCGGGTGACTTCCTGCAGCCGGGCGCGCAGGCTCTGGCCCTGATCGACAGCAGCAGCCTGAGGGTCGAAGGCTATTTCGAAGAAACCAAGCTCAACTGCATCAACGAGGGCGATGCCGCGGTCGCCCACCTGATGGGCGATGGTCGCGACGTGCGTGGGCATGTCGAGAGCATCGCTGCCGGTATCGCCGACGACCAGCGCTCTAGCACCCACAACCTGCTGCCGTCGGTCGCGTCGACCTATACCTGGGTGCGGCTGGCGCAGCGGATACCCGTCCGCATCCGCCTGGATGACGTTGCACCGGATACCCGCCTGATTGTCGGCCGAACCGCCAGCGTGACCATCACCCCGCGTGCGCCGGGAGTCTGCAAGTGATCGGCAACGCATCGCGTGTGGGTGTGCTCGCGTGTGCACTGTCGCTGGCAGGCTGCGTGTCCGGCCCCGACTACACACTTCCGGCCAACGCGGTCGCCGCGGCCCCGGCGGCCCGCCGCGCATTCGTATCGGGGCACGAAGCTGCCTACATACAGGCCGAGCCGCCGGACCGCTGGTGGCAGCTGTACGACGATCCACGGCTCGACACCTACGTCAGCGAAGCGCTGCGGGCCAACACCGATCTGCGCGCGGCCGACGCCAACCTGCGGCGCGCCACGGCGATGGTGCTGCAACTCCGGGCCGAGGGGTCGGTAGGCACCGACGCCGACGCATCGGCTACGCTGGCGCGCGCCGGTGGATACACCTCGCCTTCCTCGCCACCGCAGGTGTACGCGCTCGGCATCCACCTGTCCTACCCGCTGGATCTGGCCGGTGGCATCCGCCGCGGTATTGAAGCCGCCAGCGCGGATGCAGAGGCCTTCGCTGCAGCGCGCGACCAGGTGCGGGTGGTTGTCGCCGCCGCCGTCACCCGCGCCTATGTCGGCATCTGTTCGACCAACCTCACCCTGGCGGCGACGCAGCGTGTGCTCGATACGCAGCGCGCCACGTTGGACGCCACCACCCGCTTGGCCAACGGCGGACGCGGAACCGAATTCGACGTGAGCCGGGCGCGCGCGGCGGTCAACCGCAGCGCGGCGGCAGTGCCGCATCTGGTTGCCCAGCGGCAGGCAGCCCTGTTCGAACTGGCAGCGCTGATGGGCCGACTACCAGCGGACTACCCGCAGGAAGTCGCCAACTGCCAACAGCCGCCGCGCCTGCAGCAGCTGATTCCTGTCGGCGATGGCAGCCAGCTGATCCAGCGTCGCCCCGACATCCGTGCGGCGGAGCGCAGCTTGGCGGCCGCCACTGCGATGATCGGCGTGGAAACGGCGGCGCTGTATCCACAAGTGAGCATCGGCGCGTCCGCTGGCATGGCAGGCTCATTTAAGAAGTTGCTGAGCAGCGACAGCATCGGCGCGTCCATTGGGCCGCTGCTGTCGTGGCGCTGGCCGAACCGCCGCGCAACCCACGCACGGATCGACGCTGCCGGGGCCAACGCCGATGCTGCGCTGGCATCGTTCGATGGCGCGGTGCTGGATGCTCTGCGGCAGACCGAAACCGCGTTGTCGGCGTATGCGCAGGAGATCGATCGCGAGCGCAGCCTTGCCCTGGCCCGCGACGACGCGGCGCGTGCGAGCGACCAGGCCGGGCAGCTGTACCGGTTCGGCAGGATCGGCTTCCTCGATGTGCTGTCTGCCGAGGCCACGCTGGCCGATGCAGAATCCGCGCTCGCAGCGTCGCGTGCGCAGCGGGTGGATCGTCAGGTGGATCTCTTCCTGGCACTGGGTGGGGGTTGGGCCGAGGCAGGCAATCGGACACTCGCCCCGGGTGATACACAGGACTGATGGAGGAGCAGTTCGCGCGCAACCAACCGTGCCTGCCGGGAACCGCCGCAACACACTTGCATCGGGCGAACAGCGCGGCGACGATGCAGTTCGGTTTAGGGGAACCCTGCATGGAACTGCTGACGCTCGACCATTTCGCCCGCCACGTTGACCAGACCTTCTCGGCCGTCATCAACGACGGCGAGGTTCCGTTTGTGCTTGTGGAGGCGCGAGCGTTGAATCCTTCGCAACTGCCGCCAGGCGCGGCGCGTGTGCCGTTCTCGCTGTTGTTCCGCAACGGCTCGGCCTTCCTGTTTCCGCAGCAGATCTATCAGATGCGCCATGCCGACATCGGTGAGGTGGGCATTTTCCTGGTGCCGGTCGCGCGTGAGCAGGCGGGATTCCTGTATCAGGCGATCTTCAACTGAGAATGTGAGCCCGCGGAAAGGCGTGCCGCGGCGTGTCGCCGGCTCAGTCCGGCGCCCAACGCAACAGCAGATGCGAGCCCTGGTCGTGGATCACGGCGAATCCGGCACGCCGGTACAGGCGCTGCGCAGCGACATTGTCGGCCTGTACGTGCAGGGTCACGCCGCAGCCCAGCGCGGCGGCCTCACCCTGGCTGTGACCGATCAGCGCTGCGGCTACGCCGCGACCGCGCTCACCGGGAAACAAGCAGATATCGACGATCAGGTGATCCGGCGCACTGCGCTGCAGGTAGTAACGGCCCACCACCACGCCGTTGCGTTCGATGGCCAGGAAATCGGAGTCGCTGTAGTGCGCCTGGTAGTGCTGGTGCTGCAGTGCGAACTGGCTGTCCAGAAACGCGCGCTTGCTCGCTTCGGGCCAAGGCACTGGCGCCAGTTCCTCCACGCGGGTGCTGGCGTACAGTTCGCGCAGCCAAGGCAGGTCATCGTCGCACAGCGGCCGCAAAGCGTACCCGCGCTCGCCAAGGAGCACGGGTACGGCCAGGCGGTCGTCGCGGCCCGCCGGAAACGAAGTGAGCTGCGACGTCGCTTGCATGTCGTCAGCCAAAGCTGGGGAACACACCCTCCAACGCGATGCAGAAGTTCGTCGCGAGGTAGGGCTGGCGGTTTTCGTGGGGCTGGCCGCCACCGGACGGACCGATCATGTTGGGACTGAACTGTGCGTTGGCGGTGGCATTGGGCACGAACGGTGCACCTGAGGTCGGCAGGCCCAGGTAGTTGCCCGCGACCGGGGTGCCGGTGCGTTTGGACGGGTCAGGCTGGTTGTAGATCGTCAGGGAGTGGCTGTGCGACGGCATCTCCATAGCATTCAACGTCACCGAATTGCTGCCATAGGCCTCGCCGATGGTGTGCGGGGTCAAGCCGGGGCCCTGGCCCTGTTCAGTGGCCGCGCGGTTGACGAAGTTGGGCAGCTGGAAATTCGTTCGTCCGTCGCCACCGTACTGGGTGCCCAGCAGCGAAAACAAAGCAGTGTTCTGCTGGATCGGCAGGGTGACGCCATTGCAGCTTGCCCAGCCACGCGGCGGGAAATTGAAGCCGAAGATCTGGATTTCGCCGATGAAAGGTTCGGTCATGGTCGTGTCCTGGAAGCGGATATGCGCGAGTGGCGACTCAGCCTTGCGACGGATAGATGCCGGCCCAGGCGATACAGAACTGCACCGTAAGCGTGGGCATCTCGTTGTCGTGTGCCTGGTTGCCGCCCGGGCTGACGATCGCATTGGGCGAAAGGGTCGCGCCGTTGGCCCCGGTGATATCGGTGACGTACATGGTCTCGCCCGACAACGCCGCCGGCACCACGGTAGCGCCAACTGCACCGGTGGTTGCCAGGGCCGTGGTGGCCATCAGCGACGGGGTATGCTGGGGCAACTGCGTCTGCAGCAGGGTGACACTTTCACTGCCCGCCTTCTGCCCGATCACGTAGGCGCTCAATCCCGGGCCACGGCCTTGATGGATCGGCACGCAGCCGCGTAGGTCGGGCACACCAAAGGTGGTGGCGCCGTTACCGCCGTACGTGGTGCCGATCACGGTGTACAGCACTTCGTACTCGGCAATCGATTGAAGCGTACCGTCGCATGCGAACCAGCCGTTGGGCACGCGCGCAAAACCGAACATCCGGATTTCTCCGATGTAAGGGGTGCTCATGGGGAACTCCTGTAATGGGCGTCGGAAGAATCAGTTGCGCGACGGGAAAATGCCGTTCAGCGCGATCACGAAATTGATCACGGTGTAGGGCTGCAGGTTCGCGTGCGGCTGGCCACCACCGCCCGGCCCCACGCCATTCAGCGGAACCAGGGTGCCGTTGGCAGGCCCGAAGATGGCACTGCCGCTGGTGCCATACAGGCCGCCGGTAGGATTGCGCGCCGTACCTGCAGTGGTGGTGCCATTGACCACCGGGCTGTGGGCCGGAACCTGAGTGGGCAGCAGGGTAACGCTCTCCACACCGCCCACGTCCCCTTGGACGTAAGGCGCAGGATTCCAGCCACCATCCGCCGACGGGCCGGCGCCCACCGGGGTGCGCGATTGCAGATTGGGCAAGGCGAACGTAGTCCTGCCGTCACCGCCGTACATGGTCCCCAGCAGAGAAAACAGCGCCTGATTCTGGGCAATGGAAAGCAACTGTCCGTTGCAAACGGCGAATCCCTTGGGCGCGAACGCGAACCCCGTGAGCATTATCTGCCCGAGGAATACCTGGGTCATACCTTTTCCCCCGAAAGGTTGGTGGCACGGACGTCATGTCCGCTGCCGCCGCTACTCTCGCTCACACTCCACACGCCGTACAAGCGAAATCTTTGTGCGGATGCAACATTAATCATTCATGAATATATAGGCACTTTCTTTTTCACGCTGAGTCCTGCTTGAATGATTACCAGCAGTTCGCAAGGGGTGCGGTGCCGGGTCCAGCCCGGCGTCCGCAGACAGGGGTAAGGTCTCGCCGTTCTGGCTCGATGTCCTTGGGGACGGTCGAGCCCGTGCGGTGCCAACAGGGGCAGAACATGCATCAGTCATCAGCGCAACGCGTGGAGACGCCGCGTGCGCGTTCGCACGCTTTCTTTTCATCGTTCTGCTCCTGGTTCGTCGTCGCGCTGTTGTGCGCGGGCGGCCTGTGGCCGCAGTTGGCGACGGCAGCATCATCGACGTTCTGCCCGACGCTGAGCATGTCGGTGGCCAACAGTGGCTCGCAGACGATCGACATCAACCACTGTCACGGCGGCTTTGGTATCGCCGCAGGCACGGCAGCAACTCCGCACGGCAGCCGCACGGTAGGTTTGCAGTCGGGTGCCAACCTGCCACTGACCTACACCCACAACGGCGACAGCGCCTCCACCGATACCTTCGTCATCCAGGACGACTTCGGCGGTGACATCAATGTCACCGTAACGATCGCTCCGGCGTCGGCCATCACCCTTGCCGCTTCCCCCGCGGTCAACCTGACGGTGGGTGTGCCTTTCAGTACCAGCCTCAGTGCCAGCGGCGGCACCGGGCCGTACACCTACAGTCTGGACAGCGGTTCCATTCCGCCGGGGCTGAGCCTGAGCGGAAACACCATCAGCGGTATCCCCACCCAGCGCGGGGCCTATGCGTTCACCATCCGCGCCACCGACAGCGCCTCTGCCAGCGGCGTGCGCACGTTCAGCGGTTCGGCAGCCAACCCGACCCTGACCATCGCGCCGTCGACGCCGTCTGCGCCGCTGGGCCTTGCCTACTCGGTCACCTTCACTGCCAGCGGTGGCGTGCCCGGCTACACGTTCGCGTTTGAAAACGGCTCCCTGCCGCCTGGCCTGAGCCTGAGTGGCGCCATCCTGAGCGGCACGCCCACCAGCCAGGGCAGCTACACCTTCGGCATCCGCGTCGCCGACAGCAGCACCGGCACCGGCAGCTATGCAGAGGTCAAATCCGTGACCCTGCAGGTGATTCCGCCGCCGACCATCGTGGTCAACCCGGCCACCGCTCCGGGTGCAACCGTCGCTGTGGCCTACAGCCAGACCTTTAGCGCCAGCGGCGGCACTGCGCCGTATGGCTTCGCCATCACCGCAGGTACCCTGCCCGCAGGGATGAGCCTCAACACCAGCACCGGCGCACTGACCGGTACGCCCACCGCGGCCGGCACCTTCAACTTCACCGTGACCGCAACAGACGCCAATAGTTTCACCGGTTCCAATGCCTACACCCTGGTAGTGGCACCGCCGGTAATCGTTATCGCTCCGGCCGCGCTGACAGGCGGCACAGTCGGCGCGGCCTACAGTGAGACCTTCATCGCCAGCGGCGGCATCGCCTCGTACAGCTATGCCATCACTGCCGGTGCCCTGCCGGCGGGGGTGACGCTCAATGGCAGCAACGGCGTCATCAGCGGTACACCCACCGCAGGCGGCACCTTCAACTTCACCGTTACAGCGACCAGCAGCAGCACCGGTACGGGTGTGCCGCACACCGGCTCGCGTGCCTATTCGACGACGTTCCTCCCGGCAACGGTCCTGCTGCCGGCCACCACGCTGGCCAACGGCACCCAGAACGCGGCGTACAGCGCCACGTTGAACCCAGCCAGCGGCGGCACCTCGCCGTACTCCTATGCAGTCACCGCAGGTGCCCTGCCAGCGGGCATCACGCTGAACACCGCAACGGGCGCCTTGACCGGTACACCTACCGCATCGGGCACCTTCAATTTCGCGGTGACCGCTACCGACAGCAGCACCGGCAGCGGGCCCTACACCTCGACACCGCGCGGCTATACGTTGCAGATCCTCAACAGCCCGCCGGTGGCCAATCCGGTGTCGGCGACCGTGACCTACAACAGCAGCGCCAATCCGATCACGCTGAACATCACTGGCGGCGTGCCGACCTCGGTGGCCATCGGCACTGCGGCGGCTCACGGCAGTGCCGTCGCCAGCGGCACCACCATCACCTACCAGCCCACCGCGGGTTACGCGGGCCCGGACAGCTTTACCTACACCGCAACAAACACTGCCGGCACCTCGGCGCCTGCAACGGTCAGCATCACGGTCAGCAACCCGACCATCACCGTGACTGCGGGCGGCCCGATGAACGCCCAGGTCGGCGCAGGTTACAGCCAGACGTTCACCTGGAATGGTGGCACCGCACCCTATAGCGGATTCACTGTCACCGGCCTGCCAGCAGGCCTCAGCGTCGGTGGCACCACCGCCACCAGCGTGACCGTAAGCGGCACGGTGAGCGCGGCGGGCAGCTTCAGCATCGTCGCCAGTGCAACCGACAGCAGCACCGGCAACGGTCCGTTCACCACCGGCCAGGGCTTCACGCTGACCGCTGGCGCGCCGACCCTGAGCATGACCCCGGCGGCGGGCAACCTGCCGATGAACTACGGCGTAGCCACCACCATCAACTTCGCCAGCAGCGGCGGCACCGCGCCGTACAGCTACGCACTGGTCGCCGGCTCGCTGCCGGTGGGGGTCACCCTGACGTCGGCCGGTGTGCTCAGCGGTACGCCGACCGTGCCGGGCAACTACAACATCGCCGTGCGCACCACCGACTCCAGCACCGGCGCGGGAGCGCCGTTCTCGCTGCAGCAGAACTACACCATCGTCGTTGCCACGCCGGCAATCGCCATCGATCCGCCCAGCCTGACCAACGGCAGCGCAGGGGTGGCCTACAACGCGCAGTTGAGTTCCAGCGGCGGCGTTGCGCCATACAGCTACGCGCTGCTCAGTGGTGCGCTGCCGATCGGCATATCCTTCACCTCCGCCGGCGCACTGACGGGCATCCCCCGATCGGATGGCAACTTCAGCATGACGGTGCGCTCCACCGATTCCAACGGCCAGACCGCCAGCCGCGTGTACACCTTCACGATCACTCCGGCGACCGTGGTACTGACACCCGCCACCCTGCCCAGCGGCACGGTGGGCACGGCCTATTCGCAGAGCCTGAGCAGCAGCGGTGGCATCGCGCCGTATACCTATGCGATCGCCTCCGGTGCCCTGCCCCCCGGCATTTCCTTCAGTTCGGCGGGTGTATTCAGCGGTACGCCGACCACGGCCGGCAGCTATACCGCAGTGGTGCGTTCCACCGACGACGCCGGCTACAACGCCACCCAGAGCTACAGCATCGTCATCGCTGACGCGGTACCGGTGGCAGTGGACGACAGCGCCACCACGCCATCGCAGCAACCGGTGACGATTCCGGTAACGGCGAACGACGGCGGAGTGATCACATCGATCACCGTGGC
>NZ_QAIJ01000185.1:0-2761 GCF_003060985.1 Stenotrophomonas sp. HMWF023 | reverse complement strand
GACCCTGGTTACGCAGCCGGCGACCGGCACCACGACCGTGACCGGTACCAACATCACCTACACGCCGCTGGCCACCGCCTCGGGCACCGCGAGCATCGTCTACACATTGAACAACGCCTATGGCGCTTCGGCTCCGATCACCACCACGATCACCATCAACCAGGTGCCTGTGGCGGTCTCGCGCCGGGTCAGTGCCAATGCGGGTGTTGCGGCGGTGGTCGAGCTCACGACCGACGCCACCGGCGGCCCGTTCACTGCGGCCACCCTGGTGTCGCTGTCGCCGGCCAGTGCGGGCACGGCCACCGTCGCGCCTTCCGGCAGCAGTGCCAGCGCGGGCTATCGCCTGACCTTCACTCCGGCGGCCACCTTCGCCGGTACCGCCACGGCCACCTTCACCCTGAGCAACACGTTCGCGACGTCAGCGCCGGCGACCATCGACTTTGATGTAATCGGCCGACCGGACCCGACCCTGGACGCGGAAGTGATGGGCCTGCTGGGCGCGCAGACCGCTTCCACCCGTCGCTTCGCCACTGCGCAGATCGGCAACTTCCAGCGGCGCATGGAAGGCCTGCATGGTGCTGGCAGAGGGGAGCGCTTCGAGAACGGGCTGAGCTTCGGCGTCGACCGCGATCGTCGCTGCCAGGATGAGGTGCGACGCATGCCGGGCGGCGATTGCCGCCAGGTGACCGCGCTGGACGAATCTGTGCTGAGGGACGACGTTGCTGTAGCGCCCGTCGGCGGGGATCGCGGCAAACATAGCGGCGATGGCGATAACGGCGCCCTGACCCTGTGGACCGGCGGTTCGATCAACAGCGGTGATCGCGATGGTCGCTCGGGCAGCGCCGGCTTCGACTTCCAGACCAGCGGCATCAGTGCCGGTGCCGACACCCGGGTGAACCAGGCATTCGCCTTCGGCGGAGGTATCGGCTATGGCCGCGACACTACCGACGTCGGTCACAACGACACCCGCAGCCACGGCGAGAGCTATACCCTGGCTGCGTACGCCAGCTATCACCCGGGCCAGTACTTCTTCGTTGATGGCCTGCTGGGTTATCAGTTGCTGTCGTTCGATTCGCGCCGCTACGTGACTGCCAATGGCGCGATGGTGCAAGGTGACCGCGACGGCAAGCAGTGGTTCGCCTCGCTGTCGGTCGGTGGCGACTACCAGCGCGACCGGTTGTCGGTGAGCCCGTACGCGCGCCTGGATCTGGCCCGCGCCACATTGAACGGCTATACCGAACGCGGCGACGCCATCTACGCCCTGCGCTACGAGGACCAGGATGTGGACACCACCACCGCCAGCCTGGGCGTGCACATGGACTATCGCTTCCCGGTCCGCTTCGGCACGCTGTCGCCACAGTTGCGGTTCGAGTACCAGCACGACTTCCAGGACGCCAGCTCGGTGACGATGGGCTACGCCGATCTGCCGGGCGGTCCGTTCTACCGCGGCGAAATCGACGGGCTCAAGCGCAACCGGTTCGTGTTCGGTCTGGGTGCGGTGCTGCAGACCGAGCGCGACCTCAGCCTGCGGATCGAGTACCGCGGCCTGTTCGGCAGCAGCGAAGACACCGACCACGGTGTGCAGCTGAACCTGGAAAAGAAGTACTGATCACGTGGGGCGCGGCGACGCGCCCCACCCTACCGGCAACGCCGGTCGTGCATGTCGAAGGCATCGGCTGGTCCTGCTGCCGATCAAGTCGGCCGGGCATGGGCCCGGCGCTACGGCACAGCCCTCAATTGGCCAGGGCGAAATCCAACCCCGCACACACCGCTGCCACCTGGGCGTCGTTGCATTCCTGCGGGTTGGTGCGCGGGCTGTCCGGGTACACCTCGGTGGTGGTGGCATACAGCGCATCGGTGAAGCCGGCACATGCACCAATGGAACGCGACTCGCCCCACACCACGCCCAGCGACTGCAGCGGCATGCCCACCAGATTGCCCTCGGCGTCGGCCGGGGCAATGTGGGTGATCGGGGCCACGGCAGCGATCAACGCCTTCTGGAATTCGTGCTGCGGGTCTTCGCTGTTGCCGATCACATAGAAGCCATCGGGAATGGTGTCGCGCTCGAACGGCTTGCCGTCGCGGGCGCAACGGGCCGGGTCGAACTCGTGCAGGTCGCTGTCGGTGGTTTCGTGCAGGTCCAGGTGGACCCGGATGTTGGCCTTGCGTTCGGCCACCCAGCGCATCAGCGAGGCGGCTTCTTCGATCAGGCCGCCGTCACGGAAACTGCGGTTGGGGTCGATGGCATTGGGATTCCAGCGCTGGATGCGCTCGTAGCCCCACGGGCTCACGCACGGGGCCACGATCAGGTTGAAGCGGCCCAGGTAACGCTCGGCGTGCTGTTCCAGGAACTGCAGGGCGCCGTGCACGCCGCTGGTTTCGTAGCCATGCACGCCGCCGGTGACCAGCGCGGTGGGCAGGGCCGGGTTCCAGTCGTGGTTCACCACCGCAAACAGCGGGTAGTGGTCCGGGGCGTAGTCAAGCTGGCCGTACTGGACCACGTCGAAGCGCTCGTCCAGCCGCTCCAGCGCGGTCACCACGTCCTCGTGGTAGCTGCGCTGCCGCTGCTGGCGGGCCCGCCACTGCGCGCGTTCGGCGTCGCCCCAGGGCTGTCCGGGGGTGCCGATCGGGTAGAACTGCGCAACGGTCATCTCAAGCTCCAGAAGTCGGGGTGCGGTGGTACAGCCGACCATTTTAAGCCCTGTGGCCCGATCGTTGCTGCCCCCGCACCCCGCCTTCATACGGCCGCCCTCATCTGGTT
>NZ_QAIJ01000184.1:0-1928 GCF_003060985.1 Stenotrophomonas sp. HMWF023 | reverse complement strand
TCATGGAATCGCGACTGCGTCCGGTGGCGATCCGAAACCCTTGGATAAGCACCCAAAGAGTCATGAGGGTGAGCGCAATGCCGCCCACCCACGCCATCATCCGGCCAAGCAGCTTGACACCATACTCTGCGATTTCTTTGTGCAGGTAATCAAGGATAAGCCGGAAGAACACAAAGTCGCCAATCGAGGATGACACGTGCAAATTCTGCAACATGTGCAACCCTTGCCCAGACACGCCATCCATCAGCCCAAGATCCATAACCTCACCTAGAATTTGTTTGCAGCTCGACTGGAGCAGCGTCTAATTAATTTGAGAGCGCTGCCTTCAGTGCCGCGGCCTTCACCACGGTACCCAATGGCGACTGGCCAGTGCCCTTCAACGCACGTTGGGCAAGAATCTGCTGCATCTTGGTCAGCGCCTGGATCTGCCTGTCATACCCCTCAGTCTTTTTTTCCCAGGTTGCAAAATCCGCCTGCATATATGCGTCAGAAACGACCGCATTCGCAGAGGCTTCTGCCATTGCGCCTTCCCCACTCCACAGGTCGCGAATATCCTTGATCTTGTCCAGCACCGCGCGCATGTCAGGCATGGTTTTCTGCACGACCTCCACGGTTTCGTTGTATTTCTGGTTTTCAAGAACCTGAATGGACGCACAGATATTGCGCTGCTGGGAGATGATGTCCCCCCCAGGACTCAAGTCCAAAGCAGTCAAAATGCCGCTGAGACTCATGATGGAGCCTGCTCCGCATCGCTCTGCGACATTCCACTCAAGCGGCACCGGCTTCAGCGTTACTCCCCTCGGCATGAGAGGTGACGCGATGATCTGGTTGTATTTCGCCAGCTTCTGCGCCCAGTTCTGCGTTGTATCAATAAACCGTTGCGCCTGCGTACCATATTCAGCGAATGCCTGCGCCTGGCTGGTGAGGGTATTGAACTCAGTCAGCGTACTGTTGACCGTATTCAAGCCGACCTCCACCACCGGGATGGTGTAACCCTTCACAGGAAAGCTGAGCATTGCGGCAAGAGAAATCGCCATTGCTGTGGAGCGGAGCCGTGAAACTGCGATTGGCGTTTTGTCAATACGGGCAATGGTTTTCATGTTCTTCTCCATCGAATTCAAGGGGCTTGCTGCGTTCACGTCCGTTGCGACAGTCATGCTGCAACCTCCTTATTGTTGGATGCGGACTTTCCGGAGCCCTTACGATTCTTGTAGAAATCTTCCAGCCACTGTTCCGGCGTAAGCTCATCTACGGTTACTCGTGCACGAACGGCCGCTGTCTGCAGCACGCGATGCATGATGTCGATATTGTCGGTGGACGCCGAGATCACCGACAGGATGTCGTCCATGCCGCGCAGGTTGAGCTGGCACACACTGGACGCATGACCCTGCTTGACCAGGAAGCAGCGCGAACGTTCGTCCAACGCGGTGACCACCTTGAACTCGGCCTCGGTCAGCTTCAGGCCATCCATGTAGTCGCTCTTGCTGGCGTTCGGGTTCGGAAGCAGGATCAACGTGGCGGTCTGCTCGATCAACGCTGCGGAGATATCGCTCTTCAGCGCGTCCTCCGGGCTCTGCGTCGCGAAGATACCCATACCATTCTGCTTACGGATGGTCTTCTGCTTGTTCTTGGCGAATTCCTTCAGGCCACCCTCACCGTCCAGAATCTTCCAGAATTCGTCCATCACGTAGATCAACGGACGACCGTCGATCAGCGACTCCAAGCGGTGCAGCAGGTAGTTGATGACCGGCACGCGCACTTCAGGGTTGTCGATGATGTCGGTGTAGTCGAAACCGATGATGTTGGCCTTGCTCAGGTCCACGGTATCGACCGGATTATCGAACACCCAGCCAAGCGAGTTGCCCGAAGTCCAGCGACGCATGCGTGCGTACAGGCCGTCGTCGCCCATGTTGGGCAGGCTCTTCTGG
>NZ_QAIJ01000183.1:0-6892 GCF_003060985.1 Stenotrophomonas sp. HMWF023 | reverse complement strand
CCCTCAGCAGACTGCTTCTGACGTTGACCTTGCATCTGCGGGTGCCGGGCGGCAGCCCGGCCCAAGCTCACCACCCACGCAGGTAGAATGCGCACATGGCTCTTTCCCTGCTCAAGTCCCTCAAGCCGGTCGCTGGCCGCGCGCTGCAGATCGCCCTGAACCGCGCGCTGGCGCTGGATCCGGATACCCGCCATGCACTGGCCAGCCTCGACGGTCGCCATATCGACCTGACCCTGGACGCACCGCCGCTGGCGATGCGCATCAGCGTCGACGGCACCCAGTTGCGGGTAGGCCCAGTGGATGCACAGGAAGCCGACCTGGCCGTGCGCAGCAGCCTGGCTGGCGTGCTGGCGCAGCTGCCGCTGCTGGCGCGCGCCCGCCAAGGTGCTGACAACAGCAAGGGCCGCGTGCGCGTGGCCGGCGACGCAGAACTGGCGCGCCGCCTGCAGCAGCTGGCCAAGGGCTTCGATCCGGACTGGCAGCAGCCGTTCGTCAGCGTGTTCGGCGACGTGCTGGGCGTGCAGGTGGCCAACACCCTGCGCAGTGCCCTGCAGCACGCTCGCCAGGGCGCCATTGATCTGGCCCACAGCGCCGCTGAATTCATCACCGAGGAATCGCGCGACGTGGTGCCACGTGCCGAACTGGACGCCTTCCACGACGACGTGGACGTGCTGCGCGATGATGTCGAGCGCCTCGGCGCACGCGTGCAGCGCCTGCGGGGTGCCGCATGAAGGCGCTGTTGCGGGCCAGCCGCATCGGCCGGGTGATCCTGCGTTACCGCCTCGATGACCTGCTGCAGGACACGCTGGCCGAGCGCTGGCTGCGCCTGGCCAAGCCGTTCGTGCCGCGCGCTTCGGCCGACATCGCCGCACAGTCGCGCGGTGCGCGCCTGCGCCTGGCGCTGCAGGACCTGGGACCGATCTTCGTCAAGTTCGGGCAGATCCTGTCGACCCGCCGCGATCTGGTGCCGCCGGATGTGGCCAATGAGTTGACCCTGCTGCAGGACCGGGTAAAGCCCTTTGACGGCGACGCCGCGCGCCGCATCGTCGAGGAAGCACTCGGCCTGCCGGTCAGCGAAGCCTTCGCCAGTTTCGATACCGAGCCGCTGGCTTCGGCGTCGATCGCGCAGGTACACGCGGCCACCCTGGCCGATGGCCGCCAGGTGGTGGTCAAGGTGCTGCGCCCGGGTATCGAGAAGCAGATCGACGCCGACATCGCCCTGCTCAACTCGCTGGCAACGCTGGTCGAGCGCACCCATCCGCGGGCCGACAAGATCCGCCCTCGCGAAGTGGTGGCCGAAGTCGAAAACACCCTGGCCGCCGAGCTGGACCTGCAGCGCGAAGGCGCCAACGCCAGCGTGTTGCGTCGCTTCTGGGAGAACTCCGACGACCTGTACGTGCCGGAAGTGATCTGGAGTCATACCGCCGAGCGTGCACTGACCCTGGAGCGCGTTTGGGGCATTCCCTCCGATGACATCGCGGCACTGGACAAGGCCGGCATCGACCGCAAGGCGCTGGCCGCCAAGGGCGTGCGGGTGTTCTACACCCAGGTGTTCCGCGACAACTTCTTCCATGCCGACGCGCACGCCGGCAACATCTGGGTCGACATCGATCCGATGCGCCGCGACAACCCGCGCTTCATCGCGCTGGACTTCGGCATCATGGGCCAGCTCTCGCAGGAAGATCAGTACTACCTGGCCGAGAACTTCATGGCCATCTTCAACCGCGACTACCGCCGCATCGCCGAACTGCACGTGCAGGCGCGCTGGATGCCCGACAACGTGCGCATCGATGATCTGGAAGCAGCGGTGCGCTCGGTGTGCGAGCCGTACTTCACCCGCCCGCTGTCGCAGATCTCGCTGGCCGAAGTGCTGATGAAGCTGTTCCGCGTGGCCCAGCGCTATCAGTTGACCCTGCAGCCACAGCTGATCCTGCTGCAGAAGACCCTGCTCAACATCGAAGGCGTCGGCCGCCAGCTCGATCCGCAGATCGACATCTGGGCCGTGGCCAAGCCGGTGCTGGCGAAGATCCTGCGCGAGCGCTACAGCCCGCGCCGCGTGGTGCGCGAGATCGGCAAGCGCCTGCCGGAAATCATGACCCATGCGCCTGACATGCCGCGCCTGGTGCACGCCTGGTTGACCCAGCAGGTGGAAGGCCGGCATGAACTGGCGATGCGTTCGCGCGACCTGGTCGCGCTCGATGCCAGCCTGCAGCGGCTGCAGAAGCGCGCGGTCGGGGCGATCACTGGCGTTGGTCTGCTGGCGATTGCCGCATTGATGTACGTGCTGCAGCCGCCGGGCTGGTACTGGGGCGACGTGCCGGCATGGAGCTGGGTGTCCGGTACCGTTGGCGTGTTCGCATTGGCGCGTGCGTGGTGGCGATGAGTGATGCGCTGAGTGCGCTCAGACAGGAGCTGGCGCAGTTCGGCAGTGACAACGATGCGCGCGAAACCGATCGTGGCCGGCGCATGCTCAACATCACCGCCGATACCGGTGAACTGCTGTCGGTGCTGGTGCGGTTCGGCAATGCCCGTCGCGTGCTGGAGATCGGCACGTCCAATGGCTATTCCACGCTGTGGCTGGCCGAGGCCGCTGCTGCCATTGATGGCAGGGTGACCACGCTGGAGTTCGCCGCCGAAAAGGTGGCGATGGCCCGTGCGAATTTCGCCCGCAGCGGATTGGGTGAGCGCATCGAACAGGTCCACGGTGAAGCCGGGCAGTGGCTGGCGCAGGCGGCCGATGGCTGCATCGACCTGCTGTTCCTGGATTCGGATCGCGGGCAGTACGCAGGCTGGTGGCCGCAGCTGCGCCGCGTGCTGCGCCCCGGTGGCCTGCTGGTGGTCGACAACGCCACCTCGCATGCAGAGCAGATGGAACCCCTGCGCGCCCTGCTGGCCGCCGACGCGGCGTTCACCACCAGCCTGGTGCCGGTGGGCAATGGCGAACTGCTGGCGCTGCGCAACGCCTGACTGCTTTACAGGTAGGTGCCAACCTTGGTTGGCACGCTATTGCCGGTCGCGCGGAGCAGCCGAGCGTGGGCTCGGCTCTACAGAGGGCAGGCCTTTATAATCGCGCGGTGAGCACCGAACCCGACACCCTCGCTGCGGTCGAGATTGAAACCGCGCCCCTGCAGCTGCTGCACCTGGATGAACGCCTGGCCGTGGTCAACAAGCCGGCCGGGCTGATGGTCCACGACAGCAAGCTGGCCCGTGGCGAAGATGATTTCCTCGCCGATCGCCTGCGCGAGCAGCTGGGTCGGCCGATCTTCCTGGTCCATCGCCTGGATCGCGCCACCAGCGGCTGCCTGCTGCTGGCCTTCGACCGCGACGCTGCCAGCATGCTGGGCAAGGCGCTGATGGGCGGCGAAGTGAGCAAGGACTATCTGGCGATCTGCCGCGGCTGGCCGGCCGAGGAGGCCTGGCAGGTCGACCACGATCTGGACGGCGGCCCGGGCAAGCCGGTGAAGAAGCCGGCGATCACCGACTTCCAGCGCCTGGCAGCCGGCGAACTGTCGGTACCAGTGGGGGAGTTCGCCAGTTCGCGCTACGCGCTGCTGCGCTGCCAGCCGCAGACGGGGCGCTTCCGGCAGATCCGCCGGCATCTGAAGCACCTGTCACATCACCTGATCGGCGATACCAGCCATGGTGATGGCCGGCACAACCGCAACTTCCGCATGCAGGGTGTACACCGCATGCTGCTGCATGCCGAGCGGCTGCGCTTCCCGCATCCGGATGGCGGCACGGTGGACGTGCGCGCCCCGGTCGACGGTGAGTTCCAGAAGGCGCTGGACCTGTTCGGCTGGCAGGTGCCGTAGCGGTAGCGCCGGGCCGTGCCCGGCGGCTTCTGCGATGAAACGGCCGCGCTTCGCGCTCGCCGGGCATGGCCCGGCGCTACCGCCTCACTTTTTTTCCGGCTCGTTGACGATCACTTCCAGATCCTTCTGCAGATCGGCGAACAGCGGCTGCATGCGCGTCTGGATCGCCACCATCACGTTCTGCATCAGCGCCGGAGTCTTGTCGAGCAGGCTCTGGCCAGCCGGGCTCTCGTAGAACTCGGCCATGGCCAGCACGTCTTCCTTGCTGAAGGTCTTCTTGTACAGGTCCACGTACATCGGCCGCAGCTGCTGCCACGACAGTGCCTGGCGCAGGGTCTGGCTGGTACGGGCCTGGATGCGCTGCAGCTGTTCCTGCTGCTGGGCGTTGAGCTGGCGCTGTGCGGCCACCTGCTGGAACTGCTGCTGCTGCATCGATTCGATCTGCGGCAGCATGGTGTCGATCATGCTCTGCGCACGCGAGGCCGACAGCAGACGGTTGATGTCGCCATCGGTGGGCGCTGCGGCCAGCACCGGCGCGCTTGCTGCGGCCAGCGCCAGCAGCAGGGTCGCGCGGCGCAACAGGGAGGGGAGCAAGCGGGTCATGCGGAGCGTCCTGCAGTACACGGGACGGCAAGCATACCCCCGGCAAAGGCGAAGGCGGCGTGTTCGGTGCCTGATCGGCGGCATACGGTGCGCGATGGCAGCCACGGCAACGCGGCTGCCGCTACAATGCGCGGATGGGCAACGGACCGGTCACCATCAGCGCGCAGCTTGAAATCCCCGACGGCGAGATCGTCGAGCGTTTCGTGCGTGCCAGTGGTGCCGGCGGCCAGAACGTCAACAAGGTCTCCACCGCGGTGGAACTGCGTTTCGACGTGGCCGGTTCGCCCTCGTTGCCCGAGCCGTTGCGCGAGCGCCTGCTGGCGCGGCGCGACCGGCGCATGACCGGCGAAGGTGTGCTGGTCATCGACGCGCAACGTTTCCGGACCCAGGATCGCAATCGCGAGGATGCGCGCGAGCGTCTGGCGGCCTTCATCCAGGCCGGGCTGAGCGTGCCCAAACCACGCAAGGCCACCAAGCCGACCTTCGGGTCGAAACTGCGTCGTCTGGACGCCAAACGCGGGCGCGCGCAGATCAAGCGCGGGCGCTCATCACGTGACTGGGAGTGATTGCTTGAACAACCCGACGCCGTTGCTGCCGGCCATTCCGCCGAACATGCCGCAGGTCAAGCCCAACCGTTTCCTGCGCTGGCTGGCGCGCTGCACGCTGCGCATGGGCGGCTGGAAAGTGACCGGAACCCTGCCGGATGTGCCGAAAGTGGTCTTCATCATCGCCCCGCATTCGTCCAACTGGGACGGGCTGTGGGGCATGGCCGCGAAGATCGCACTGGGCATGAAAGTGAAGGTGCTGGGCAAGGCCTCGCTGTTCTGGTGGCCACTGGGCCCGCTGCTGCACAGGCTCGGCGTGATCCCGCTGGACCGCAGCTCGCCGCAGGGCACCGTGGGCCAGGCCGTGGACCTGCTGCGCAACAACGAGAAGATGTGGTTCGCGATCACTCCGGAAGGCACCCGCAAGGCCGTCAAGGAATGGAAGGCCGGCTTCCTGAAGATCGCGCGGATGGCGGACGTGCCGATCCTGGCGGCCTATTTCCATTACCCGGAGAAGATCATCGGCATCGGTCCGCTGTTCACGCCGACCGGCGATGATGCCGCCGACATGGCGACCATCCGCGAGTTCTACCGGCCTTGGATCGGCAAGACCCGCGGCACGGTCTGAGCCGATCGCTGCCGGCAGCGTAGACGCCACGTCCGGCACATGCCGGGCGCCCGTGACAGGAGTAGGGTGGACGGCTGGCATCCCGTACCGTCTGCCCAAGGAGCGTTTTACATGTCGCGTACCGTAGTCCTGGCCGCCGCCATCAGCCTGGCGCTGGCGGCCTGTTCCGGCAAGGAGTCCACCCCCGTGTCCGAAGCCCAGAATGCACCGGCCCAGCAGCCGGCCGAAGCCTCCACCAACCCGCTGCTGGCCGCCAGCAGCCTGCCGTTCCAGGCACCGCCGTTCGACAAGATCAAGGACAGCGATTACCTGCCGGCCTTCGAAGAAGGCATGCGCCTGCATCTGGCCGACGTGCGCAAGATCGCCGACAGCGCCGAGCCGGCCACCTTCGACAACACCATCGTGGCGATGGAGCGCAGCGGCGAGACCCTGACCCGCGTGTCGCGCATCTTCTTCGGCCTGGTCCAGGCCGATACCAACGATGCCCGCCAGAAGATCCAGGAAGAAGTGGCGCCGAAGCTGGCCGCGCACCAGGACGAGATCAACCTCGATCCGAAGCTGTTCGCCCGCGTGAAGTCGCTGTACGACCAGCGCGAGACGCTGGGCCTGGATCCGGTGCAGAAGCGCCTGGTCGAGCATTACTACGATGGCCTGGTGCGCTCGGGCGCACAGCTGTCCGACGCCGACAAGGCAAGCCTGCGCAAGCTCAACGTGGAAGAAACCACGCTGTCCACCCAGTTCCACACCCGTCTGGTGGCTGCAACCGCCGCTGCCGCGGTCGTGGTGGACGACAAGGCCAAGCTGGCCGGCCTGGACGACGACGCGGTCAACAATGCCGCTGCCGCCGCCAAGGACCGCAAGCTGGATGGCAAGTTCCTGCTGCCGCTGCAGAACACCACCCAGCAGCCGGTGCTCGGCTCGCTGACCGACCGCGACCAGCGCGCGGCCGTGCTGAAGGCTTCGGAAACCCGTGCCGAGCGCGGCGATGCCAACGACACCCGGCAGACCGTGCAGCGCCTGGCCCAGCTGCGTGCGCAGAAGGCCAAGCTGCTCGGCTTCGACACCTTCGCCGACTACCAGCTGGGCGACCAGATGGCCAAGACCCCGGCGGCCGCGCTGAAGCTGCTGACCGACACCGTGCCTGCCGCCACCGCCAAGGCACGTGCCGAGGCCGGCGAGATCCAGAAGGTGATCGACGCCCAGAAGGGTGGTTTCCAGGTAGCCGCCTCGGATTGGGACTTCTACGCCGAGCAGGTGCGCAAGGCCAAGTACGATCTGGACGAGTCGCAGATCAAGCCGTACTT
>NZ_QAIJ01000182.1:0-19342 GCF_003060985.1 Stenotrophomonas sp. HMWF023 | reverse complement strand
TGCAGATTCCGCTGGAAACCGAAGCGCATCGTGGCCGTGGCCTGATGCTGGGACTGATCTCGCGCAAGCTGCCGATCGCCCCGGTCGATCCGATGGAGGAAGGCGGTGTGATCGCCCTGGTCGGCCCGACCGGCGCCGGCAAGACCACCACCATCGCCAAGCTGGCCTCGCGCTTCGCCGAAGCCCATGCGGCCCGCGACGTCGCCCTGGTCACCACCGATACGATGCGCATCGGCGCCCGCGAACAGCTGTACGGCTATGGTCGCCAGCTCGGCATCGCGGTGCACGAGGCCAACAGTGGCACCGACCTGGACCAGCTGCTGGAGCGGCTGAAGGACTACAAGCTGGTGCTGATCGACACCGCCGGCCTGGGCCCGCGCGACCGTGCACTCGCCGCCCAGCTGCAGTGGCTGCGCGCCGCCCGCCAGGTCCGCACCCTGCTGGTGCTGCCGGCCAACACCAGCTTCGGCGACATGGACGAGGTGGTCCGCCGCTTCGGCGCGGCCAACCTGCAGGGCCTGGTGCTGAGCAAGCTGGACGAGACCGGCCGCTTCGGCAACGCCCTGTCGGTGGCCGTGGACCACAAGCTGCCGATCACCTGGGTGACCGATGGCCAAGACGTCCCGGACGACCTGCACCGGGCCAGCGCAGCCAATCTTGTACTTCGCCTTGAAGATTTGCGCCGCGCGGCCGATATGCCCTGCAACCCGGAGTTGAACCATGCCGTCGCGTGAGTACGCCAAGCTGACCACCACCTTCCCGCTGACGGCGACCCGCAGCGAGCCGCTCGGCCCTGTGCGCACGATTGCCGTGACCGGCGGCAAGGGCGGCGTGGGCAAGACCAACGTGTCGGCCAACCTGGCCGTGGCGCTTGCCGGCATGGGTAAACGCACCCTGTTGCTGGACGCCGACCTCGGCCTGGCCAACATCGACGTGATCCTCGGCCTGAGCCCCACCAACACCCTGGCCGACCTGGTCGCTGGCCGCTGCAGCCTGGATGACGTGATCATCGAAGGCCCGAACGGCGTGCTGGTGGTACCGGCCGCGTCCGGCCGCCGGCACATGGCCGAGCTGGCCCCGGCCGAGCATGTGGGCCTGGTCAACGTGTTCTCCGAACTGGAGCGCGAGCTGGACATCATGGTGGTGGACACTGCCGCCGGCATCACCGATGGCGTGCTGACCTTCTGCCAGGCCGCGCAGGACACCGTAGTGGTGGTCTGCGATGAACCGGCCTCGATCACCGACGCCTATGCACTGATCAAGGTGCTGTCGCGCGAACGTGGCGTGGACCGCATCCAGGTGGTGGCCAATATGGTGCGCGACCCCAACGAAGGCCGCGTGCTGTACGAGAAGCTGACCCGCGTCTGCGAGAAATTCCTCGCCGATGTCTCGCTGAACTACCTCGGCTGCGTGCCGCAGGACGACTGGCTGCGCCTGTCGGTGCAGCGCCAGCAGCCGGTGGTGAAGGCCTATCCATCCAGCCCGTCGGCGCTGGCGATCACCGAGATCGCCCGCCGCACCGCCCGCTGGCAGGCACCCACCGAGCCGCGCGGTGGCGTCGAGTTCTTCCTCGAACGCATCATCAAGCAGCGCGGGGTGGCCGCATGAAAGGCGCCGCCCAGTACAGGGAGGTCCAGCGCTCGGCGGCCAATGAAGTCATCGCCCAGCACTCGGACCTGGTGCGGCGCATCGCCCACCATCTGGCCGCGCGCCTGCCGGCCAGCGTTGAAGTGGACGACCTGATCCAGGCCGGCATGATGGGCCTGATCGAGGCGTCGCGCAGCTACGACGCCGACCAGGGCGCCTCGTTCGAGACCTACGCCTCGATCCGCATCCGCGGTTCGATGATCGATGAGATCCGTCGTGGCGACTGGGTGCCGCGCTCGGTGCACCGCCGTGCCCGTGACGCTGCTGCGACCATCCGTCGCCTGGAGCAGACCACCGGTCGCGCTGCCAGCGCCACCGAAGTCGCCGCTGCGATGGAGATGCCGCTGCCCGAGTACCTGCGCCTGATGGAGGACGCCTCGCGCGGGCAGGTGCTCAGCCTGGAGTCGCGCATTGAAGACCAGGGCGAGCTGGACACCGTCGCCCAGGGCGGCCCGACCCCGCAGCAGGTGCTGGAACGCGGCGAATTCGGCCGCGAGCTGGGCAATGCCATCGGCCACCTGCCCGAGCGCGAACAGCTGGTGCTGTCGCTCTACTACGAGCAGGAACTGAATTTGAAGGAGATCGGCGCAGTGCTCGGCGTGAGCGAGTCGCGGGTCTGCCAGATCCACGGCCAGGCGGTCCTGCGCCTGCGTGGCCGACTGAAGATTTTCGAGGCGGCCGACGCCGGCCTCGAGAGCTGATCAACAAAGGAACTCTGCTTTGAACAAGAACATGCGCATCCTGATCGTCGACGATTTTTCGACCATGCGTCGTATCGTCAAGAACCTGCTGGGCGATCTGGGCTTCACCAATACCGCCGAAGCCGAGGACGGGCATGCCGCGCTGTCGTTGCTGCAGAGCCAGCCGTTCGACTTCGTGGTCACCGACTGGAACATGCCGGTGATGACCGGCATCGAACTGCTCAAGGCGATCCGTGCCGATGCCAAGCTGAAGACCCTGCCAGTGCTGATGGTGACCGCCGAAGCCAAGCGCGAGCAGATCATCGAGGCTGCGCAGAGCGGCGTGAATGGCTACATCATCAAGCCGTTCACCGCACAGACGCTGGAAGAGAAGCTCGGCAAGATCTTCGAACGCCTGGCGGCCAGCGCTTGATGGATACCACGGTCGACAAGAGTGCCCTCGCCCTACGCCTGCAGGAAGCCCTGGACGCGCTGGAATCCGGCGACGAAGCGGCTTGGCGCCAGCGCATCGATGGCTTGGTCGCACTACGCACCCAGCCGATGATGAGCGGCCTTTCGCGGCTGGCCCGCGAACTGGGCCAGGCGCTGGGCGAACTGCCGACCGTGCCCGATGAAGCCGGCGAACTTGACGACGCCTGCGCGCGCCTGGACCACGTGGTGGCGATGACCGAACAGGCCACCCATCGCACCCTCGACCTGGCCGAAGAGTGCCGCAGCCTGACCGAACAGCTGCGCGCCGATGGCCTGCAGCCGGGCCAGGACGTGCAGCTCGACCGCATCCGCCACAACCTCACCGAGATCGCCCTGACCCAGAGCTACCAGGACCTGACCGGACAGATCATCCGTCGCGTGGTGGGCATCGTCCGCCGCGTGCACGAAGGCTTCGGCGCGCTCGGCCTGCCGCCGGAACAGCATCGCACCGACCCGGAACTGGCCGGGCCGGCACTGAAGGGACTGGACCGCCATGCGGTCTCGCAGAACGACGCCGACGACCTGTTGTCGGATCTGGGGCTGTAACCATGGGCGCGGTAGCCGACGACATCACTGCCGATTTCATCATCGAGGCCCAGGAAATCCTGGATCGCCTCGGCGAACAGCTGGTGTCGCTGGAACAGGCACCGCAGGACAATGAACAGCTCAACGCGGTGTTCCGTGGCTACCACACGCTGAAAGGCGGCGCAGGTTTCCTCGGCATCACCGCGATGGTCGAACTGTGCCACGCCGCCGAAGAAGCGCTGGGCGCCGTGCGTGCCGGCCAGGCCGTATTGCAGGCACATCACTTCGATGCCGCCCAGCAATCACTGGACTACCTGCAGTCGATGCTTGACGCGGTGTCATCGGGTACCGAGCCCGGCTTTGCCCCGCCCGACCTGGTCGCCCAGTTCGATGTGCATGGCGGTGGCGCGGCAGCAACTTCGGCCGCGACGCCGAATTCGGGCGGTGGAGACCTGATCACCGACGACGAATTCGAGGCCCTGCTCGACCAGCTGCACGGCGGCAACGCGCCGACGACCGTAGCACCGGCGGCGAAGAAAGCCGACGACATGATCAGCGAAGACGAGTTCGAGGCGCTGCTCGACCAGCTGCATGGTGGCGCCGCCCCGGGCAGCAACACCACCGCAGCGGTTGTCGCCGCACCGGCACCGCGACCGGCGCCCTCGCCGGCCCCGCCAGCTGCCGGCAAGCCGGCGCCCAACAAGCCCGTCGCCGAAGCCGAACACACCGTGCGCGTGGATACCAAGCGCCTGGATGCCATCGTCAACCTGATCGGCGAACTGGTGCTGTCACGAAACCGGTTGAAGACGCTGCGCGCACGCCTGCGCGATGAAGAGCTGGACCGCGCCGTGTCCACGCTGGACATCGCCACTGCGCGCCTGCAGTCGGCGGTGATGCGCACCCGCATGCAGCCGGTCGGCAAGGTGTTCTCGCGCTTCCCGAAGGTGGCGCGCGACGTTGCACGTTCGCTGAAGAAGGAAGTGGATCTGGAACTGATCGGCGCCGAGACCGAGCTCGACCGCAACCTGGTCGAAGCGCTGGCCGACCCGCTGGTGCACCTGGTCCGCAACGCCATCGACCATGGCGTGGAAACGCCGGAACTGCGTGAAGCGCAGGGCAAGCCACGGATGGGGCATGTGCGCCTGTCGGCACAGCAGGAAGGCGACTACGTCAGCATCGAGGTGCAGGACGACGGTGCCGGCATCGATCCGGAAAAGCTGCGCGCCAAGGCACGCGAGAAGGGCCTGATCGATCCGGAAGCCGCCGCCCGCCTGAGCAGCGAGGAGTGCCTGCATCTGGTGTTCCTGCCCGGCTTCTCGACCAAGCAGCAGGTCACCGACATTTCCGGCCGCGGCGTCGGCATGGACGTGGTGCAGTCGCGCATCCGCGAGCTGAGCGGGCAGATCCAGATCCAGTCGGAACTGGGCCGCGGCAGCCGCTTCATGATCCGCGTACCACTGACCCTGGCGATCCTGCCGACCCTGCTGGTGCAGGCCGGCGAAGACGTCTACGCACTGCCGCTGGCCCGTGTGATGGAAGTGCTGCATGCGCCGCGCACCTCGCTGGGCTGGTTCGACGGCCGCGCCGTGCTGGACCGTCGCTCGCACACACTGGCGCTGGTCGACCTCCGGCAGTGGCTGGATGTGACGCCGGCCGCCTCGCCGCTGCTGACCATCGTCGTGCTGCAGGCCGGTGAAGCACGCTTCGGGCTGGTGGTGGACCAGGTGCGCGGGCGCGAGGAAGTGGTGATCAAGCCGCTGCCCAAGGCACTGCGCGGCCTGCGTGGTTACGCCGGTGCAACCTTGATCGGCGATGGTCGCATGGCCCTGATCCTGGACGTGGACGGACTGCGCAGCCCACACGAATGACCCGATTCCTGAACCCGACACGCTGTAGCGCCGGGCCAGCCCGGCGACACAGGAAACTGTGAACTCCGTTACACCAGATTCTCCCGGTGTCTCAAGTCCCATTCATACAAGCCGATACCGGACCCATGGATAGACTCAGCCTCATTGGACTTTTCCTCGCCCTGGCCTCGCTGGTCGGTGGCAGCATCCTCAAGGGCGCCGGCCTGGCGTCGTTGTGGTCGCCTGCGGCGTTTGTGATCGTCATCGTCGGCACCATCGCCGCCATCCTGCTGCATACCGCGCCGGCGGTGTTCAAGCATGCGTTCAAGATCGTGCGCTGGGTCGTGCGCCCGCCGCACAGCGACCGTCGCGAACTGATCCAGCAGATCGTGGAATGGAGCAACATCGCCCGCCGCCAGGGCCTGCTCGGCCTGGAATCGCAGGTGGAAGCGCAGCGTGATCCGTTCCTGCGCAAGGGTCTGCAACTGCTGGTGGACGGTGTGGAACCCGAATCGATCCGGCACATGCTGGAAATCGAACTCGGCAGCCAGGAACACCAGGACCAGGCCGGCGCCAAGGTATTCGAGGCCATGGGCATCTATGCGCCCACGCTGGGCATCATCGGCGCCGTGCTCGGCCTGATTGCAGTGATGAAGAACCTCGCCGACCCCAGCAAGCTGGGCCACGGCATCGCCGCGGCATTCACCGCCACCATCTACGGCATCGCCTCGGCCAACCTGCTGTTCCTGCCCATCGCCGCCAAGCTGAAGGGCGTGATCGCCCACAACTCTCGCGATCGCGAAATGGTCATCGAAGGCCTGATCTCGATCGCCCAGGGCGAGAACCCGCGCAACATCGAAACCAACCTCTCCGGCTTCCTGCACTGACATGGCCCGCCGCAAGCACCACGAAGAGCACGCCAACCACGAAGCATGGGCCATCCCCTATGCCGACCTGATGACGCTGCTGCTCGCCTTCTTCGTGGTCATGTACGCGATCTCCTCGGTCAACGAGGGCAAGTACCGGATCATGGCCGACGCCCTCACCGATGCCTTCGGTGGTGCGCCGCGCACCATCAACCCGGTCCAGGTCGGCAACAAGCAGGTGCAGGGCGGTGGCTGGGACAGCCCGTCGGTGATCAAGTCCGGCACCAAGATCGGGCCATCCGCTCCCGCGCCATCGCACGACCCCACCCTGCTGCCGGCGATGGCCTCGCAGATGCGCATGCCGGTATCGGTGCACAACCAGGAGCAGATCGCGCGTGCCGAGCGCCAGCTCAACAGCATCGCCGACCGCCTGACCGCTGCGCTGGCACCCCTGATCGACCGCGGCATGATCAGCGTTCGCCGCACCGAGCTGTGGATCGAAGTCGAGATCAACAGCGACATCCTGTTCCCGACCGGCTCGGCAGCGCTGGACGTGCATGCACGCGACACCCTGGCCAGCCTGGCCGGCGTGCTGCGCGACGTGCCCAACAGCGTGCGCGTGGAAGGCCACACCGACAACGTGCCGATCGCCACCGCCACCTTCCCGTCCAACTGGGAACTGTCGGCCGGTCGCGCGGCCAGTGTTGTGCATCTGTTTGCCGACCAGGGCGTGCAGCCGTCGCGGCTGGCGATGGTCGGCTACGGCCAGTTCCGCCCACGCGAAGAGAATGACAGCGCGCAGGGCCGCAACCGCAACCGGCGGGTGATGGTCATCATCCTGGCCGACACCAGTCATTCGGTGGACCCGCTCGGCGAACGCCTGAATGCCGCCACCGGGGCCACCCGCAACGCGAGCGAACAGGCCGCCGCAGCACCGGCCACCACCCCCACTTCCCCCATCGCACCGGTGCAGTTGCCACCGGTGCCGGCCGGCAGCCGCGTCGGCGCCGCCGTTCCCCCGGCAATGAAGGAGTAATCCGATGCGCATCTGGGCAGTCGCCAACCAGAAGGGCGGAGTCGGCAAGACCACCACCACCCTCGCCCTCGGTCGCGGCCTGGCCGCGCTCGGCCACCGCGTGCTGCTGATCGATCTCGATCCGCATGCCTCGCTGACCCGCGCCTTCGGTGTACCGATCGAACCGGCACCGGCCGGCGTGCTGGAACTGTTCGGCGCACCACCGGCCGACCTGTCCACGCTCAGCCACGCCAGCAGCATCGGCGGACTCGATTACGTGTGCGCGCAGGCCTCGCTGGCCACACTGGAACGGCGCAGCGCCAACCAGCCGGGCCTCGGCCTGGCGCTGCAGAATGCCCTCGCCCGCCACCAGGGCCAGCACGACTACATCCTGCTGGACTGCGCACCGACCCTGGGCCTGCTGATGATCAACGCGCTGGCCGCAGCCGATCGACTGATCATCCCCACCCAGGCCGAGCCGTTGGCCCTGCACGGCCTGGATGGCATGGTCCGCACCGGTGAGATGGTCGAGCGTTCGCGCCGCCGTCCGCTGCCGATCTCGATCCTGCCGACACTGTTCGACCGCCGCACCCGCACCGGCAACGAATCGCTGCGTGCCATGCAGGACCGTCACGCAAGCCGCGTCTGGGAAGAAGCGATTCCGATCGACACCCGCATCAGCAACGCGGCCGGCCTGACCCTGCCGAGCATCGGCGAGGACTACCCGGGCCGTGGCCTGGCGGCCTATCGGCGCGCGTTGAACTGGATCCTCGGTGAGGACGCACGTGCCCTGGAGCAGGCGGCATGAACACCACCGGCATGCTGGATGACTATCTGGATGAGCTGCTCGGCGATATTGCAGTGGCACCGGTCGCCGCTGATGCCGCGCCACGCCCAGCGAGCGCCGCGGCCGACGCCGAACGCGAGCCGACCTGGGATGACCTGCCGGCCGAAGTGATCTACGAAACCGACACCGTCGCGACCGCATCGGCCAATGATGATGCGGCCCTGGAGGCCGCCTTCGACGCCGCTGCCGCGCCTGCGGCCGATACCGAGCGCGAACCCACCTGGGACGACCTGCCGGCCGATGTCATCTACGAAACCGACACCGTCGCGGCCGCCCCGGCCAGCGACGATGCGTCCCTTGAGGCCGCCTTTGACGCCGCTACCGCGCCTTCGGTCGACGCCGAGCGCGAGCCGACCTGGGACGATCTGCCGGCTGAGGTGATCCATGAAACCGCGCCCGTGGCCGTTGCCCCTGTCGCACCGCGTGCGCCGGAACCCACCTGGGACGACCTGCCGGACGAAGTGATCTACGAAACCGACGCCGCCGACAGCCTCGCGCACACCGACAGCCCCGGATTGCAGGCCGCCTTCGAAGCCGCCGCCGACGGCGAGGTGGTTCCTGCCATCACCGCGCCGGCCGCTGCCAAGGCCGCAGCGCGCTCCGCGCCGGCGCCGATGCCGTCGATGGCCCGCGCCGCCGTCGCGCCACCGCCGCGGGTCGCGGTGGACACCCCATCCAGCAACCGCCCCGGCACCTGGCAGGAGCTGCAGGCGCAGGCGCATCAGCCCGCCAGCAGCCCACATCCGCAGAACCGCCGTGCCGGCGAACGCACCTCGCGCTGGCTGCGCCTGCGCTGCGGTACCCAGGCCTACGCACTGGAGCTGCTGAAGGTGCAGGAAGTGGTGCTGCCGGTGCCGTTGCTGCCATTGCGCGGTACCGCCCCGGAAATGCTCGGCATCATGAACCTGCGCGGCCAGGTGGTGCCGGTGATGGATCTCGGCCTGCACCTGGGTGCGGCCTCCGCCGAGGATGACGCGCAGACCCGCATTGTCGTGCTTGAAGAGAATGGCGAGACCCTGGGCCTGCGTGTGTCGGCCGTGGAGGACGTCGCCAACCTGACCGACTCGCAGATCGAACCACCCGATACCGCCCGTATCTGCCAGATCTCCAATGAACTGTTCCGTGGCGTGGCCCGCATCAGCCAGCGGCCGATGATCCTGCTCGACGCCACGCAGCTGTTGGGGTGAGTCGGAGCTGTGAATCGGCGCTCCGCGCCGATACCCGCCCTAAAGAACCGCCCCGCGGTGCCGTTATGAATGCTGGAACCGTTTGTCCGGAGCAACGATGAGCACTGTCGAACTGGGTGAGGATCTCGGCATCGAGAGCAGCACCGAGCTCAAGAACCGCCTTTCGCCCTTGGTGGCGGAAGCAGGCGAGCTGACCCTGGATGCAAGCCAGGTCGGTCGCATCCACACCGCCAGCGTGCAGGTGCTGTGTGCCTTCGTACAGGCCCGCCGCGAGGCAGGCCTGGGCACGGGCTTCCACGGTTGCACTGCAACCTTCCGTGACGCTGCACGCCTGTTGGGCGTCACCCAGGCCCTGGGCCTGGACGTAACCCATGACAACCTGAAATCTGTGGAGAACGCTGCATGAGCGCACGTATCTTGGTGGTGGACGATTCGGCGTCGATGCGCCAGATGGTTTCCTTCGCCCTCACCTCGGCCGGTTTTGCCGTCGAAGAAGCTGAAGACGGCGCGGTCGCGCTCGGACGTGCCAAGGGCCAGCGCTTCAATGCGGTGGTCACCGACGTCAACATGCCGAACATGGACGGCATCGCGCTGATCCGCGAACTGCGCCAGCTGCCCGACTACAAGTTCACGCCGATGCTGATGCTGACCACCGAATCGGCCGCGGACAAGAAGTCCGAAGGCAAGGCTGCCGGTGCCACCGGCTGGCTGGTCAAGCCGTTCAATCCCGAACAGCTGGTCGCCACCGTGCAGAAAGTGCTGGGCTGATCGCCCCGCACTGCTCCCCCTCTTCGCTTCCGGATCGCCACTGCCATGAGCATGGACCTGCAACGCTTCCACGCCACTTTCTTCGAGGAGAGCCGCGAAGGCCTCGACGCCATGGAGGCTGGCCTGCTGGCCCTGGAATCGGGACAACAGGACGCGGAGATCATCAACTCGGTGTTCCGTGCCGCCCACTCCATCAAGGGCGGCGCGGGCACGTTCGGCTTCGATGCCATCGCCGGGCTGACCCACGTGCTGGAGACGCTGCTGGATGAGCTGCGTGCCGGCAAGCGCGCACTGGAAGGCAACGCCGTCGATGCGATGCTGTCGTCGGTGGACGTACTGCGCGCCCTGTTGCGCGAGGCCGAGCACGGCCAGCCCGCCGATCCCGCAGCGGTTGCTGCGGTGAAGGCGCGACTGGAATCGGTGCTGTCCGGCCAGGCGCCCGCCGCCGCTGCACCCGCTGCCGCCAGCCAGGTCGACGACGCGCCGGAAGCCTGGCAGATCGGCTTCGCCCCGGCGCCGTCGCTGTTCATGAGCGGCAACGACCCGCTGCGCATCATCCGCGAACTGGAACACCTGGGTTCGCTGCAGGTGGCCGCGCGGATGGATCGCCTGCCCGGCTTTGCCCAGCTCGACCCACTCGAAGCCCACCTTGCGTGGGACCTGGGCCTGGTCGGCAAGGTGCCGCGCAGCAAGATCGAAGATACCTTTGCCTGGGTGCTGGACGACTGCGAACTGGACATCCGTCCGGCCGCACCGCCAAGCCTGGCCACCCAGGCACCGGCTGCCGCGCCGGTGGCTACCGCCGCGCCTGTCGCCGCCGCACCGACGGCCAGTGCCGGCGCCAGCCAGGAAGCGGAAACCTCCATCCGCGTCAGCGTCGACAAGGTCGATGCGCTGATCAACCTGGTCGGCGAACTGGTCATCACCCAGGCCATGCTCAAGCAGGTCTCGCACGCACTGGACCCGGTCCATGCCGAGAGCCTGTTCGCTGGCCTGGACCTGCTTGAACGCAATACCCGCGACCTGCAGGAAGCGGTGATCGGCGTGCGCATGCTGCCGGTCGATGCGGTGTTCCGCCGCTTCCCGCGCCTGGTCCGCGACCTGTCCGGCCGCCTCGGCAAGCACGTGCGTTTGCGCACGATCGGCGAAGGTACCGAACTGGACAAGGGCCTGATCGAGAAGATCGCCGATCCACTGGTGCATCTGGTCCGCAACTCGATCGACCACGGCCTGGAAATGCCGGACGTGCGTCGCGATGCCGGCAAAGACGAGACCGGCACGATCACCCTGGCGGCCTCGCACCAGGGTGGCCACATCGTCATCGAAGTCAGCGACGACGGCCGCGGCCTGAACCGCGAGAAGATCCTGGCCAAGGCGCACGAACGCGGCCTGGCCGTGCCGGACAACCCCACCGACTCGCAGGTCTGGGACCTGATCTTCCAGCCCGGCTTCTCCACCGCCGACGCGGTCACCGACCTGTCTGGCCGCGGCGTGGGCATGGACGTGGTCCGCCGCAACATCCAGGCGCTGGGCGGCGAAGTGCAGATTGAAAGTGGCCTCGGCACCGGTACCCGTACGCTGATCCGGCTGCCACTGACCCTGGCCATCCTCGACGGCATGACCGTGGCGGTGGCCGGCGAAACCCTGATCCTGCCGCTGGCCTACGTGCTTGAAGCACTGCAGCCGCAGCCCGACGACATCCGCAGCATGGCCGGCGAAGGCCGCGTGCTGCGCGTGCGTGGCGAATACCTGCCGATCCTGTCGCTGAGCGAATACTACGGCTATGGGCAGCGCGCCCCGGGCAGTGAATCGCTGGTGGTGGTGGTTGAAGGTGATGGCCAGAAGATCGCGCTGGAAGTGGACGAACTGGTCGGCCAGCAGCAGGTCGTGGTGAAGAACATCGAGAACAACTATCGCCGCATCGGCGGCGTCTCCGGCGCCACCATCCTCGGTGACGGCCGCGTCGCCCTGATCGTCGACATCGGTGGCCTGGTGCGTTCGCTGCGGGTGCCGCAGGCCGCCTGAGCCGCTCCACGCGCTGTGCCTGACCGCCGCCCTCCGGGGCGGCGGTTTTTGTTTGCGCGCGCGCACAACGGCGTTCCCTCCCGCACCGCGCACAACAGCGCCGCACACTGTGAACTCCGTCAACCCACACTGTGAACTCCATCGTCCGCATGGTTTCGCCTGAAACCACGATATCGATGCGAAAGCCCCGCCATAGCGTGCTTTGCGTTGCCTCTCCCTACGCCAGCGAATGTGACACAGGTCCATAAAGTCCGTCGCACAGGCGCCGCTATCTCGACATGACGGCAGTCACCGAACCCCCACCCGGCACGACCGTTCCCTCCTGCAACGACCTTTTGCCAGCGGTTTCGCCGCCGGTATTCTGCCCACCTTGGAGCACCCTGCATGAAGTGGTTCCACGATCTGCCCATCGCCCGCAAGCTGGCTGTGGGATTCACCCTGACCACCCTGATGACCGTCGTGCTGGGTGCGTTCGCCCTGCTCCGCCTGTCCGAAGCCAATGCGCAGCTCAGCGCCATGGCCTCCAACGATATTCCGTCGGTGCAGTACCTCGGCGAAGTGCGTTCGCAGCTGGGTGAATTCCGCACCTACGAACTGGCCCAGCTGAGCATGCTGGACCAGCCGGAGAAAGTGGCCGACTACAACAAGCGCATGAGCGACACCGCCACGGTGGTGCGCGAACAGTTGGCGGCCTACGCCGCACTGCCGGCCGGGGCCAAGGAGCGCGCGCTGTACCAGGCCGTGCAGGCCGACGTCGATGGCTACTTCGCGGCCAATGCCAAGCTGCGCGAAGCTGCCACCGCAGGTGATGGCGAGGTGGCCCGGCAGATCTCCGACGAACAGTCGCGTCCGCTGCGCCGCAAGGCCTTCGACGACCTCAAGGCACTGGGCGCCTACAGCGGCTCGCTGATGCAGGGCAAGATCGACGACGCCAATGCGACCCACCGCAACAGCATGCTGGCCATCATTGCCGCCATCGTGCTGCTGGTCGTGGTCGCCGCCACCCTGGCCGTGGTCATCTCGCGCGCCGTGGTCGGCCCGCTGGGCAAGGCCGTGCATGCCATCCAGGCCGTCGCCCGCGGCGACCTCAGCGTCACCACCCAGGCCACCGGCAAGGATGAGGCGGGCCGCATGCTGGCGGCCACCGCGGAGATGACCGCGATGCTGCGTCGCTTCTCCGAGCAGACCCAGCTGATGGCACAGATGCATGCCGGTCCCGATATCAGCCACCGCATTCCGGAAGATTTCCCGGGCGTCTATGGCCAGCTTGCCGGTGGCATCAACACGGTGATCTTCGAACACCTCGATGCGATCCGTGATGCCATCGACGTGCTCAACCAGTACGCCACCGGCAACCTCGCCCCCGATGCACGCCGCTTGCCCGGCAGCCGCGCGATCCTGCACGAATCGATGGATGCGGCCAAGACCAGCCTGCTGGCGATCAACACGCAGATCCAGCAGTTGGCGTCGGCTGCTGCCGCCGGCGATTTCAGCCAGCGTGGCGATGCACAGCGCTTCGATCACGATTTCCGCGTGATGATCGAGCAGCTGAACAGCATGATGCAGGTCGCCGACGGCAACCTGGGACAGCTGTCGCAGCTGCTGCAGGCGATCGCCGCAGGAGACCTGACCGCACGCATGGACGGCCAGTTCCACGGCGTGTTCGCCCGCATGCGCGATGATGCCAACACCACGGTTGCCCAGCTGACCCAGATCGTCAGCCAGATCCAGGCCAGCACCTCCAGCATCACCCTGGCCGCAGGCGAAATCGCCTCGGGCAACAGCGACCTGTCGCGCCGCACCGAGCAGCAGGCGGCCAACCTGGAAGAGACCGCCGCGTCGATGGAGGAACTGACCTCCACCGTGCGTCAGAACGCCGAGCACGCGCGCCAGGCCAACCAGCTCGCCATCGGCGCGCATGGCGTGGCCTCGCAGGGCGGCGAAGTGGTCGGCCAGGTGGTCACCACCATGTCGGCCATCGAAGCGTCCTCTAAGAAGATCGCCGAGATCATTTCGGTCATCGATGGCATCGCCTTCCAGACCAACATCCTGGCGCTGAACGCCGCGGTCGAAGCCGCCCGTGCCGGTGAACAGGGCCGTGGCTTCGCCGTGGTCGCCAGCGAAGTGCGTACCCTCGCCCAGCGCTCGGCCGCGGCCGCCAAGGAGATCAAGGGCCTGATCGACGAATCGGTCGGCAAGGTCGCCGAAGGCTCCAGCCTGGTCCACCAGGCCGGCAGCACCATGGGCGAGATCGTCGCCTCGGTGCAGCGCGTGACCGACATCATGGCTGAGATTTCCGCCGCCTCGCAGGAACAGTCGGCCGGCATCGAACAGGTCAACCAGACCGTGGTGCAGATGGACGAAACCACCCAGCAGAACGCCGCGCTGGTGGAAGAAGCCACTGCTGCAGCGCGGGCGATGGAAGACCAGGCCGCGCAGCTGGGCGAGGCCGTCGCACGCTTCCGCCTGGCCGCACCGAGCACAGGCACTGCGATGCCCCGCGCAGCGATGGCCACAGCCGGCGGTACTCCGCGCAAAGCGGCGCCCGCATCCATCGCCACGCCATCGCGCGTGCGCAAGCCCGTTGCGCAGCCGGCACTGGCCGGCGACGGCGACTGGCAGGAGTTCTGACAGCAGCATCTGGGTGGCCCTGCGCCACCCCGACAGCGGACAGGTGGCGCCGGGCAATGCCCGGCCCCAGCTTCCAGCTTGCCCTGCGGCTTCCGGCATGGCACAACGAAGCCGTCGAGCGCGTCCGGTACTACATAATTCCGCACCGCAGCCGATACTTCTTTCGAGCCAGGCGCCCACACGCGTCGGCGCCCGCCCCTGACCACAGATTCCATGTCCGACGGCCACGACACTGCACCGCCCGAAGTCCATGCGGCCGACGCCACCGACGATCGCTTTCTGGTCCGCAATCCGCGCCAGGTGCGGCAGCTGCTGCGTTCCCTGATCGAGCAGCGATCACTGATCAACGCCCATATCGACGGGCGCGATCGCTCGTTCCCGACCGCCCTGCTCGAACTGGACGACGACGAGGACATCCTGCTGCTCGATGGCAGCCCGCAGGAAGCCTCAAACCGCGCCGCCGAACAGGCCGACCACCTGCTCTGCTTCGCCCAGCTGGAACGGGTAATGGTGCGTTTCCGCCTGCACGACCTGCAGCGCGTGGACAACGAAGGCCATGTCGCCTTCCGGGCACCGTTCCCCGAGGAGCTGGTGCACCTGCAGCGGCGTGAAATGTACCGGCTGGAGACCCCCATCACCGATTCACCGCAGTTGCTGCTGCCCCCGGGCGAGGCCCGCGCCGAAGCCTTGTCGATGCGGGTGGTGGACATCAGCGGCGGCGGCCTGGCAGTGACCGTGCCCACCGACTGCGCCATCTTCAGCCTGCAGCAGCGCTACCGGGCACAGCTGTCGATGCCCGATGGCCCGGACCTGCAGATCGAACTTGTGGTCTGCAACCTGCTGCCGCAACGCCTGCCCAACGGCGCCGAGGTCAAGCGCGTCGGCATGCGCTTCGACGAACTGCCCCGCGGCGGCGACAGCGCCATCCAGCGCTACATCTTCCGCATTGACCGCCAGCGCAAGGCACGCCGCAACGGCGAGCTCTGACATCCCCACAACGGGATCTGCCGGCCAGCGGCCGGCACTACCCATCCCCAGTAGATCCACGCCATGCGTGGATGCGGCGATCGCCGGCCCATGCCGGCCCCACCAGATGCCTAAAGTCCCCAACTACGGGGCCGATATCGAGCCTGACACCGGCACTTCCGGCAGAACCAGGACCCCTCGATGAACGACAAGAACAGCTCCGCCGCCGGCGCCGATGGCGAATTCCTCAGCTTCACCCTCGGTGCCGAGCACTACGGCGTGGACATCCTCAAGGTGCAGGAAATCCGCGGCTACGACGCCGTCACCCGCGTCCCCGACGCGCCGGACTACATCAAGGGTGTCATCAACCTGCGCGGCACCATCGTGCCGGTGATCGACCTGCGCCTGAAGCTGCGCCTGGAAGATGCCCGCTACGATGCCTTCACCGTGATGATCGTGCTCAACGTGGAAGACCGCGTGGTCGGCATCGTGGTCGACAGCGTCTCCGACGTGATCCCGCTGTCGGCCGAACAGATCCGCCCGACCCCGGAATTCGGTGCAGCCGTGGATACCCGTTTCATCTCCGGCATCGGCACCCACGATGACCGCATGCTGATCCTGCTGGACATCGAAACCCTGCTCGACAGCGCCGACATGGGCCAGACCAACGTCGTCGAAGACGCTGCCGCCTGAGCAAACGGACCTTCTTCACGTTTCTGTTACGCAGCCCTTCAGTTCCCCCCATCCACGCCGATAGGGGGACAGAAGCCGGTCGCGCAGGAACGCGCCAAGGCCGGATCCACCATCACCATCCCCGGAGAATCACCTCGATGAAGTCCCTGCTTGCGTTCGTTTCGGCTGCCGTCCTGGCCACCACCGCTTCCTCCGCCTTCGCGCAGTCGGCCGAGATGATTCCGCCGGAGATGGCACCGCGCGCCGTCGGCAAGGATGGCATGGTCTGCGGCAAGGTCGAAAAGGCCCGCTTCGCAGAAGGTTCCGAAGGCCAGCCGACCTTCCTGTACATGGGCGGCGCCTTCCCGCGCCACACCTTCTCGGCCCGTATCGCCGGCGAGAACCGCGGCAAGTTCTCCTTCCCGCTCGAAACCCTGGAAGGCAAGACCGTGTGCGTGATCGGCAAGATCCAGCGCGATGCTTCGCGTGCGGAAATCGAAGTCAGCTCGCCGTCCAGCCTGAAGCTGGCCAACATCAAGTAATCCGCTGTCCGTCAGACCGCGCCGGCCAGCGTGCCGGCGTGGCTGTTGCAACCGGGCCCCGCGCCCGGCCGCGTCTGCCTTAGGAGATCGCAACGCCCATGCCGTGGATCAACAACCTGAAACTGATGCCGAAGCTCATGCTGACCTTCGGTGTCCTCTTGCTGGTGATGCTGCTGCAGGGCATCGTCGCCTACCGTGGCCTGCATTCGCTGAACAACGTGACCACCGAGCTGGCCGGTTCACGCATGGAAAGCATCCGCCTGGCCGGCGAGATGCGCGGCATGCTCGGTGAGTACCGCAACAGCGCCTACCAGCAGCTGATCCGCGCCAGCGACGACGTCAAGGCCGATGCCCGCAAGCAGGCCGTCGAACTGCGCACCAGCATGGACACGTCGATCAAGGACTATCCGAAGCTGGTCGACAACGCACAGCAGAAGAAGTTGTTCGAAACGTTCGCCAAAGACTGGAAAGACGCGCTGGCCTCCTATGACAGCGTCACCGAAATGCTGGAGCTGGACCTGCCCGACGACGCGATCGATACCTTCGTCGGCGAGACCCGCACCAAGCACCGCAAGGCTGGCGCCGCGCTTGAAGCGCTGATCGCCGAAGACAACCGCCTCGCCCGCGCCTCGCGCGACGAAGCCGCCTCCACCTACTCCGCCTCGGCCGTGCTGACCGTCATCGCCCTGCTCGGCGGCGCCGCGCTCGGCCTGGTGCTGGTGTGGCTGTTCGCCCGCGCCCTGGTCGGCAGCGTGCGTGGCGCCGTCTCGGTGGCCAACGACGTCGCCGGTGGCAAGCTTGATGGTCACATCGACGTCAGCCGCCAGGACGAAGTGGGCGAACTGATGCAGGCCATGCAGCGCATGCAGCGCGACCTGCGCGAGCGCACCGAAACCGACCAGGCCATCGCCCGCGAGAACCTGCGCATCCGCACCGCGCTGGATTACAGCTCGACCGGCGTCTACCTGACCGACCCCAACAACACCATCGTCTACAGCAACCGCGCCCTGCAGCAGACCCTGGCCCAGTACCAGGACGAGCTGCGCCGCGACCTGCCCGACTTCGACGTCCACGCCTCGCTGGTCGGCAAGCCGGTCACCGTGCTCGAGCACCGTGGCGAGATGGACAACACCCTGCTGGCCAACCTCAAGCAGCATGGCGTTGCCCGCCGCCCGATGCAGTACGGCGATGCCCAGTTCGCCCAGGTCGTGTCGACCATCCGCAACGAAGACGGCGACACCGTCGGCTACGTGGTGGAATGGCGCGACCGCACCCAGGAAGCGCAGGTCGAGGCAGAAGTGGCACGGGTGATCGCCCAGGCCGCTGCCGGCGACCTGTCCGGCCGCATCGATGCCAACGACAAGGAAGGCTTCTTCCTGCAGCTGGCCCAGCAGATCAACGGCCTGCTGGACGCCAACTCGGGCAGCATCGAACAGATCTCCGGCCTGCTCGCCGCGCTGTCGCAGGGTGACCTGACCGTGCGCATGCACGGCGACTACCAGGGCGTGTTCGCCCGCATGCGTGACGATGCCAACGCCACGGCCGCACAGCTGAGCGAGATCGTCACCCGCATCAAGCAGTCCAGCCGTGCGATCAGCTCGGCCGCGGGTGAAATCGCCTCCGGCAACAGTGACCTGTCGCGCCGTACCGAGCAGCAGGCCGCGAACCTGGAAGAAACCGCCGCTTCGATGGAGGAACTGACCTCCACCGTGCGCCAGAACGCCGAACACGCGCGCCAGGCCAACCAGCTCGCCATCGGCGCGCACGGTGTGGCTTCGCAGGGCGGCGAAGTGGTCGGCCAGGTGGTCACCACCATGACCGCCATCCAGGCCTCGTCGAAGAAGATCGCCGAGATCATTTCGGTCATCGACGGTATCGCCTTCCAGACCAACATCCTGGCGCTGAACGCCGCGGTGGAAGCCGCCCGTGCCGGCGAACAGGGCCGCGGCTTCGCCGTGGTTGCCAGCGAAGTGCGCACCCTTGCCCAGCGCTCGGCTGCCGCGGCCAAGGAAATCAAGGGACTGATCGACGACTCGGTCGGCAAGGTCAATGATGGTTCGGCGCTGGTGCACAAGGCCGGCGCCACCATGGGCGAGATCGTCGCCTCGGTGCAGCGCGTCACCGACATCATGTCCGAGATCTCCGCTGCCTCGCAGGAGCAGAGCGCCGGCATCGAGCAGGTCAACCAGACCGTGGTGCAGATGGACGAAACCACCCAGCAGAACGCCGCGCTGGTGGAAGAAGCCACCGCCGCCGCACGTGCGATGGAAGAGCAGGCGGGCCATCTCAGCGAAGCGGTATCGATCTTCGTGGTCGATGAGGCCGAAGTCGTGGTCGCCACGCGCGCGCCGGCACCGCGCGCTGCCGCACCGGGTCCTCGCGCTGCTGCACCGGCCGCCCCGGCACCGATCGCGCCGCCGGCCCGTCGCACCGCTGGCGGCCGCCCGATGGCCACCGAACTGGCCGATGGAGACTGGCAGGAGTTCTGATGCCTGCCTGACCTGACCCACGAACACGCCCCGGCCCTGCGCTGGGGCGTTTTTGTTTACGGAGTATCTGATTATCCAGCCAACGGCGAAGCCCCTCGGGGTGGTCGCGGAGAGCGGCGGATTTCCTTCGCTCGGGCCGGGAG
>NZ_QAIJ01000181.1:0-1358 GCF_003060985.1 Stenotrophomonas sp. HMWF023 | reverse complement strand
GTCCTGTACCCGTTTGAACTGCACCATGCATGGCTTCAACCTTTCACCCTGGAGCCATCATGTACGGTGTTACCCACTTTGCACGGGCAGTGACGCTGGCCGGACTGACGTCGTTTGGCTTCACGGCACACGCAGCGTGCGTGCCGGATGTTCCCAGCGTGACCTACGCGCAGACCGTACCGGTGCGATTCGTGCATGAGCCGGATGTGCTGCTGCATACCGCCAGCGCCCCCATCATCACCTACCAGTGCGACAGCAACGAGGATGCCATTCTGCGTCCAAGGCTGATGGGGTTGACGTATGTTCGTAACATTAATTTCGAACCTGCCTATGAACTCAGTCCTGATTCTCCATTGGTAGTGCTGAGTTTCTGGAATGAGCCAGACAATGGCAATGAAGGCTTGGAAGGTGCCATCGATGCGATGCGTGATTCATCGTGGTACTTCGAAGCGGCGGGAAATCGCATGCAAGCGACCTTGCGCTTTTACTCCCGCGGTGGCCCAATGCGACCGCAGACACGGCGCCCACTTGGCTCGGTACAGGTGCTCGGCTCCGGCTCGGCCGAGTTCCATTTTGAGTTGGGCTATGAATTCCAGGGCACCACCTGCGCCTTGATGGACGCCAGCCCCGTGCTCGACCCCATCAGCGCCGATGCGCTGGACGCCACTGGTACCGGTGGCGCGAAGGACTTCACTGTGCAGATGGACTGCGGCGTTCCCGGCCGTCCGGTGTCGCTGGAAATCCATGACGCCACCGACCGCAGCAACATGAGCGATATCCTGGTACCTGCGGCAGGCTCCAGCGCGCAGGGTGTGGGCCTGCAGGTGCTGCACAACGGCCTGCCGTTGCCGATGGGGCGCGTGTGGGCGCATACCGATTCCACCGGTGCCAGTGAACGCATTCCGTTCACCGCGCGCTACATCCGCCTGCCAAGCGAGCCGTTGCTGGCCGGCGAGATCATTGGCCAGGCGGTGCTGGTGGCCAACTACTACTGAGCGGCGGCAGCGGAAACACGACCATCGGCAGTGATCGAGTGTTCAGCGAGTTCTTCGTGAACTGATCGGAGCGCAGCCGAGCATGGCTCGGCTCTACAGTGCGGTGGGCGCAAATGATGGGGCCAGAGCCCATCGTCGTTGCGATAGGATCCGACCCTTGGCCATCGGTAGCGCCAGGCCATGCCCGGCGGCCATCACGCCGGCGGCAGCACCTTGCCGGGGTTGAGGATGCCATCCGGGTCCAGCGCGGCCTTGATCGCCCGCATCGCCGCCAGCGTGGCCGATGAAAAGGCCTGTGCCATGAAATCACGCTTGGCCAGGCCGATGCCGTGTTCGCCCGACAGCGTGCCACCCAGCGCCAGC
>NZ_QAIJ01000180.1:0-1922 GCF_003060985.1 Stenotrophomonas sp. HMWF023 | reverse complement strand
GGTGCGGTGACCCGGGTGTACTGCAGCTGCACCTGCGCCGAGCGCATGCTGGCTTCATTGGCGGCAACCGCGCTTTCGTACTGTGCCACCTGGTTTCGTTGTGTATCCAGATCGGTCTTGGCCACGAACTGGCGGTACTCCGGTGCGTTCGAACGCTGGTAGTTCGAGCGCGCGGTGGCCAGCAGGGCCTCGTTCTGGCGCTTGGAGGCGACGGCCTGGTCATAGCTGGCCTGGGCGGTGCGCGGGTCGATCACCGCCAGCACGTCGCCCTTCTTCACTTCCTGGCCTTCGCGGAAATTGAGGCTCATCAGCTGGCCGCCCACCTGCGGGCTGACCGTCACGGTGTTCATCGCGGTCACCGTGCCCAGCGCGCTGGCATACACCGGCACGTCCTGGCGTACGGCATCGACCACGGTTACCGGCACCGGGCCGGCATCGGGATCTTCACCGCCCTCGCGGGCACCTGCTTCCTGCCCCGCGGCCTTGTCCTTGCCGCCACCGAGTACGCGCAGGCCGACCACGGCCAGCACCAGTACCGCCACGACCAGCAGCACGATCTTCCAAACACGTGACATTCAAGACTCCAAGAGGGCTGGACGGGGTGGCACCCCGGGTGGCAATGCGCAAAGCATACCTGTGGCCCACCGGGTTTCCTGCATGACGGATGGGACGGGCGCTCAGACCAGTGGGCGACGGTGGAGGTTCCCGTAGCGGCGAGGTTGCCCTACATTCAGGTGCAGACCCCTTCCGTGGAGATCGAGATGCGCCGTTCGTTGCTGCTGTCCGCCCTGCTGCTGGCCCTGCCGGCCCTTGCCCATGCCGAGGACGCCCAGCGCCCGGAAGTGACCGCCGCCGCGCAGCGCCTGCAGGCCAAGGTGGTTGAATGGCGACGCGATTTCCATCAGCACCCGGAGCTGTCCAACCGCGAGGAGCGCACCTCCGCCGAGGTCGCCAAGCGCCTGCGTGCGATGGGCCTGAAGCCGAAGACCGGCATCGCCCACCACGGCGTGGTGGCGATCATCGAAGGCGGCAAGCCCGGCCCGAAGATTGCCCTGCGCGCGGACATGGACGCACTGCCGGTGACCGAGCAGACCGGCCTGCCGTTCGCCTCCAAGGCCACCGCGCAGTACCGCGGGCAGACCGTAGGCGTGATGCACGCCTGTGGCCATGACGCGCACACCGCCACCCTGCTGGGCGTGGCCGAAGCGCTGGTGGCGATGAAGAAGGACCTGCCGGGCCAGGTGATGCTGATCTTCCAGCCCTCCGAGGAAGGCGCGCCGCCGCCGGAAGAGGGCGGTGCAGCGCTGATGCTGAAGGAAGGCCTGTTTGCCGACTTCAAGCCCGAGGCGGTATTCGGCCTGCATGTGTTTTCCAGCGTGCAGGCAGGGCAGATCGCGGTGCGCGGTGGCCCGCTGATGGCCGCGTCCGATCGTTTCGGCATCAAGGTGATCGGCCGGCAGACGCATGGCTCGGCACCGTGGAACGGCGTCGACCCGATTGTGGCCACTGCCGATCTGATCGGCACCGCACAGACCATCGTCAGCCGCCGCGCCAACCTCTCCAAGCAGCCGGCGGTGCTGACCTTCGGCGCGATCAACGGCGGCATCCGCTACAACATCATTCCCGATGAAGTGGAGATGGTCGGCACCATCCGCACCTTCGACGAAGGCATGCGCCAGCAGATCTTCGCCGACCTGCGCAACGTTGCCGATCACACGGCTGCCGCGCACGGGGCCAAGGCGGTGACCGACATCTACGAATCGGAAGGCAACCCGGCCACGGTGAACGACCCGGCGTTGACCGCAAAGATGCTGCCAAGCCTGCAGGCGGTGGTGGGCAAGGACAACGTGTACGAACCGCCGCTGCAGATGGGCGCGGAGGATTTCTCGCTGTACGCCAAGGAAGTGCCGGGCATGTTCTTC
>NZ_QAIJ01000179.1:0-2581 GCF_003060985.1 Stenotrophomonas sp. HMWF023 | reverse complement strand
ACGGGTTGCGGTAGGCATCCTTGTAGCCGGGATTGCCACTGAAGCTGGGTGCGTCGTACCACTCGGTGCGGCGATCGAAGTACCAGGGGGTGATGCCGGTCAGGCTGTTGTACATCACGCTGTCGGCGTCGGTGTACCACGCGTTGACGCGCAGGTCGATCAGCTCGCTGTCCGGGTTGAACCGGTAGCGCAGGCTGTAGCTGTCCATGTCCACATGGCCCGGGTCCCACTGCGGCACGCGGTCGCGGTCGACGCGGATGATCTGCGACGCCATGATCTCGCCCGCAGTACCTTCGTAACGACGATAGCCCGCTTCCAGCGTCTGCGCGTCGTCGATGCGCCAGGTGCCCTTGAGCAGGGTCGACTTCGAGCGCGAGGAAGTGTTGAACACCTCGGTGCGCGGCGGATTCAGCGGGGCCAGCGTGCGACGCGTCTGCGGAAAGTCGTCATAGCCGTGCTTGCCGGAGAAGTAGTTGCCGTTGTCGCGGTATGCATAGGCTGCCACCAGGTCGAAGCGGTCCCAGTGACCGGCAGCGGCCACGTTGAAGAACTGGCTGCCGGTGGCACTACGATCGCTGCGCGGCGCGGCTTCGTAGCCGGGCAGGTTGTTGGCGCTGCCGTTGGCCAGCCCCCCGCGCACGCGCACGCCGACATCACGCCCCTCGCGCAGCACGTCATCGACATTCAGCGTTTCCATTTCGACCACGCCACCGATGCCGCCGGAGGCATTGGCCTGCAGGCTCGGGCCCTTGGTGATGGTCAGCCGCGAGATCAGATCGGGGTCGAGGTAGGTGCGCTGCGACTGGCCGGCATAGCCACGGTAGGTGTCCATGCTGGACTGGCCACCGTCGATGATGACCGGCACCCGGCTCTGGCCCTGGATGCCGCGGATGTTGACGTCGAAGCCATTGCCCACACGTGGATCGCCAGCGGTAACACCGGCTACGCCCTTGACGATGTCGCCATTGGACGTGCCGCGGAACCGCTCCAGTGCGACGCGGCCTATGCTGGTGGTCGAGCCCACGCTCCGGTAGCTGTCGAGCAGGCGAGCTTCATCGCTGGCCGCGCCGCCCTGCACGCGGTCTCCGGCCACGCTGAGGGTATCGGTGACGATCACTCCGCCCGTCTGGCCCGCCGCAGCGACCTCCAGCGTCACCGCATCGGCACTTACCCGGCGCACGCTCAGGCCGCTGCCGCGCAGCAGACGTGCGAGGGCCTCGTCGGCTGACAGCGTGCCGCTGACCGGTTGCGAGATCACGCCCTTGGCCAGCGTGCTCGGATAGACCACCTGCACACCGGACTGGCGCATATAGGCGCGCAGTGCATCGTCCAGCGGTTGGTCGGGAATATCGAAGTGCTGTACCGCAGCCGGGCCAGCGGTGCTGGACTGCGCCATCACGGTGGGGATGGCGGTTGCCAGGCCGGCGGCCAGCAGCGCGATGCACAGACGGGACGGGCGCGGTGCGCGGCCCGGGCGGCGGAATTCGTACATGGGGAACCTGTCAGAGGAGCGTGGCCGCGGGCGCGGCATCATCCGCGCATGCGCGGACCCAACGACGTACGTGGCGGCGGCGGGTACGTTCGTGGATGAGACGCGTGGCGGCGCGCGATCCCCAAGACGGATTTGCGGTCGCAGTGGGTGCCGACCGTTGGTCGGCACATTGGGATCAATCGCGATGATCATCCACGCATGGCGTGGATCTACTGCACGATGGCGACACCGAACGGCAGGCGGGTGACCTGCAGGCCAGCGGTGGCCGCCAGCGCGTCCAGTGCCTGCTCCGGATGATCGACGCGCAGCGCCGCGCTGACGGCTGGAAGCGACTGAAGGTTGCCACGCACGAACGTCGGCCCTGCGCGATAGCGACCGACTTCGTGCACGGCATCGGTCACGCTGGCCTGCTCCAGCAGCAGCTCGCCCTGTCGCCAGGCGCCGACACTGTCTGCGGCAACATCGCTCAGGCGCTGCACGCTTCGGTGCTCGCCATAGCCGGCGCGCTGTCCCACCTGCAGGTAGGTCCAGCCACCATCGACCGGACTGGCGACGCGTACGCGGCCCTGCCCGACTTCGGTCTCCACCCCGGCGGCAACGTGGGCGACCGTGAATGCGGTGGAAATGTCTTCCACCACACCGTTGCCAGCAGCGACGCTGAAGCGCCTCTGCGCATCAGGCGCCACCTCGAACCAGGCACGGCCACGCAACAGTTCAACGCGACGGTTGTGATCATCGAAGTGCACCGCGATCGCACTGTCGGCATCGAGCACGGCACGGCTGCCATCGGGCAGATGCACATCCTGCACGCGATGGTCGCTGCGATGATCCGCCTGCAGGCGCAGCCAGGCATCGGGCCAGGCCACCAGCACTGCCAGCGCAGCGGCGGTGGCCATGGCCCAGCGCAGCCGCCGCGGGCGACGCGCGGCCTGCCTGCGTTCGATGGCGGCCGGACGCGGCCCCACACTGCGCCACAGCATGCGCTCATGCTCGAATGAACGCCGATTCGCCGGCTCGGCCAGCCAGCGCTCGAACGCATCCATGCGCGCGTCGCTGATATCGCCGGATGCCAGGCACACGATCCAGTCC
>NZ_QAIJ01000002.1:0-2856 GCF_003060985.1 Stenotrophomonas sp. HMWF023 | reverse complement strand
CGCCGGGCATGGCCCGCCGCTACCCATGAATCGCGCGACGCCCCGGTAGCGCCGGGCCATGCCCGGCGAGCGCGAAGCGCGGCGCGTGACGATCATTCCTCTTCTTCTTCCGGAACGTCCTGCGGATTCAGCGTCTTGCTCGCGCGCTTGGGCGCGGTGAACGGCGTCGGCGTCGGCACGCCGGGCGGCGTGTTGCCGTACATCATCCGCGCACCGGCAGTCAGACCGGCACCGGCAATCTCCAGCTCGAAGCGCTCGGCGTCGCGGCGGCGGATCTCGGTCGCGATCTCGATCGCATCGTCTTCGTCCGCGCCCAGCTCGACCAGTGCAAACTGCCCGAACAACACCGCCGATTCGAAGGTCTCACGGATCTGGAAATCGACACCGGCGTGTATCAACCGCAGCGCATGTTCGCGATCGAACGAGCGCACCATCAGCTTGGCCTGCGGGAACTCGTGCGCCACCAGTTCGACGATGCGGTCGGCGGCCTCGGCCTTGTCCACGCACACGGCAATCGCGCGTGCGGTAGCTGCACCGGAAGCATGCAGCACATCCAGGCGGGTGCCGTCGCCGTAGTAGATCTTGAAGCCGAAGCGCGCCGCGCTCTGGATCATCTCCACATCGTTGTCGATGATGGTCACGTCCACGTCGCGGGCCAGCAGCGACTGGCTGGCCACCTGCCCGAAGCGGCCGAAGCCGATCAGCAGCACGCTGCCGGACAGGCCATCGGCCTCGTCCACGCCATCCAGGTTCACCGTCGGCTTCGGCGCCACGCGTTTGTAGACCAGCACCACCAGCGGCGTCAGCGCCATCGACAGCACCACCACGGCGGTGAAGTTGGCATTGATGTCCAGGCTGATCACCCCAGCACTCGCCGCGGCCGAGAACAGCACGAAGGCGAATTCGCCGCCCTGCGCCATCAGCACGCCACGGTCCAGCGCCTGCGCATGGTCGCTGCCCATCAAGCGCGCCACCAGATAGATGCACAGCGCTTTGGCCGCCATCAGCGCAACCACCAGGCCGAGGATCATCGGCCAGTTGCCGGCCACCACGCCCAGGTCCAGCGCCATGCCCACGCTGAGGAAGAACAGGCCCAGCAGGATGCCGCGGAACGGTTCGATGTCCGCCTCGATCTGGTGGCGGAAGGTCGATTCGCTCAGCAGCACGCCCGCCAGGAACGCGCCCATTGCCATCGACAGGCCGGACAGCTGCATCAGCAGCGCCGCGCCCAGCACCACCAGCAGTGCGGCGGCGGTCATCACTTCGCGCGCCTTCGATTCGGCCAGCACGCGGAACAGCGGGTTGAGCAGGAAGCGACCGACCAGCACCAAGCCGACGATGGCACCCACGCCGATCGCCACCGACATCCAGCGCGAGCCCTCGCCATCGGCACTGCCGGCAGCCGGCGCCATCCAGGCGACAAGCGCCAGCAACGGCACGATCAGCAGGTCTTCGAACAACAGGATCGAGACGATCTTCTGCCCCGACGGCAGCGCGATATCGCCACGCTCGGCCAGCAGCTGCATCACCACTGCGGTGGAGGTCAGCACGAAACCGGTGGCGCCGATGAAGGCGATCTGCCACGGCAGCCCGAACAGCTTGGCGATGCTGGTCAGCACCAGCGCGCAGGTGACGATCTGCAGCGTGCCCAGCCCGAAGATTTCCTTGCGCAGGCTCCACAGGTGCGAGGGCCGCATTTCCAGGCCGATGACGAACAGGAACATGACCACGCCGAGTTCGGCGGTATGCAGGATCGCCTGCGGGTCGGAGAACCAGCCCAGCCCGAACGGACCGATCGCCAGGCCGGCGGCAAAGTAGCCCAGCACCGAGCCCAGGCCGAGCCGACGGAACAGCGGCACCATCACCACCGCTGCGCCCAACAGGGCGACGACCTTGACCAGCTCGCTGGTCGCTGCTTCTACCGCCATGCGGTGGGTTCCCCGGAAATCGAAATCGGACTCAACGATAGAGCAACACCGATGACGGCAATAGCACGTGTGTTGCGTTTTATTGTCTTGGAGATGGAACGATGCCAGGGATGACCCCCAACATCATCCCGGAATAATGCACGGTAGCGCCGGGCCATGCCCGGCGGATGTACGGGCAGGCGCCGCTGCGCTCGCCGGGCATGGCCCGGCGCTACCTATGACAATCACCCGCCCCGACAAAACGCGGCGTAATCGATGTACCCCGGGAACGGCACGCCCGGCGCACACACCGGGCACTGCGGGTCCGGTCCGATGCCGGTCTCGCGGAAACGCATGCCCAGCGCGTCAAAGCGCAGCAGGCGGCCCACCAGCGGCTCGCCGATGCCCAGCAGCAGCTTCAGCACTTCGGTGGCCTGCAGCACCCCGGCCAGGCCCGGCAGCACGCCCAGCACACCCGCTTCGGAGCAGTTGGGCGCGAACTCCGGCGGCGGCGGCTCCGGGAACAGGCATCGGTAGCACGGTGCCACGCCACGCTGGCGGCCGGCATCGAACACGCTCACCTGGCCGTCGAAGCGCTCGATGGCGGCGTAGACCATGGGCTTGGCGTGCTTGATGCAGGCGTCGTTGAGCAGGTAGCGCAGCGGGAAGTTGTCCGAACCATCCAGCACCACGTCGACATCCTGCAGCAGGCGGTCCACGTTCTCCGAAGTCACCCGCTCGGGCACGGCCTCGACCTCGATGGACGGGTTCAATGCCAGCAATCGCTCACGTGCCGAATCCACCTTCAACTGGCCGACGCTGGCCTCGGTATGCACGATCTGCCGATGCAGGTTGCTGCGCTCGACACGGTCGTGGTCGGCGAAACGCAGGTGCCCTACCCCGGCCGCCGCCAGATAGAAGCCGGCCGGCGCGCCCAGGCCCCCTGCAC
>NZ_QAIJ01000178.1:13958-19326 GCF_003060985.1 Stenotrophomonas sp. HMWF023 | reverse complement strand
AAGTTGGCATCGCCCAGCAGGTCCAGTTTCTGCCGCAGCAGCTGCAGCAGCTGCACCTCCAGCGGCTGGTCGGCACGGTACGGCAACTCGACGCTGGCCACGCTGCTTTGCCACAACTCTTCCAGGATCAGCGCGAACAGTTCTTCCTTGCTCGGGAAGTGGTTGTAGACGGTGCGCTTGGAGACACCAGCCACCGCCGCGATGCGATCCATGCTGGTCGCCTCGTAGCCCGCCGACCGGAACTCCTCCACCGCCGCGCGGACGATGGCCTCGCGTTTGCGATCGGTAAGGCGTTGCGGGGCACGGGACATGGCGGGACCAGACAGCTGAACGGATGCCTCCATTTTACACCCAGCAGTGTACTTTCCGAAAATCGGAAACTACACTGTGCAGTGTACCCCGCGGACGTCACCCATGAAGCGCCTGCTCCTTGTCCTCCTGCTCGGAATCCTCGCCGTGACCGCCTATACCTTCTGCAAATCCTGGTCCCTCCCCGACTTCCCCGATTCGCCGCAGTACCGCGAAGGCAAGTTCCGCAATGCCCTGCCGAAGCCGGCGATGGGCCTGCGCGATGGCCTGGAGATCTGGTGGACCTTCCTGTTCAACAAGCCCAAGGGCACCGTGCCCAACCACCCCATTCCGGTGCAGACGCTGGACCGCGCCACGCTGGACGCAGCGCCTGACCGCAGCCTGTTCCGGCTCGGCCATTCGACCATCCTGCTGAAGCTGCGCGGCCAGTACTGGCTGACCGATCCGGTGTTCTCCGAACGCGCATCACCGGTGCAATGGATGGGCCCGGCGCGCTTCCATGCACCGCCGATCAGCATCGACGAACTGCCGCCGATTGCCGGCGTCATCCTCTCGCACAACCACTACGACCATCTTGACCACGCGGCCGTGATGAAGCTGGCCGGCAAGACCGCGCGCTTCATCGCGCCGCTGGGTGTGGGCGACCAGCTGATTGCCTGGGGCGTGGATGCGGCCAAGGTCGAACAGTTGGACTGGTGGCAGTCCACCGAAGCCGCTGGCCTGCGCCTCACCGCCACGCCCGGCCAGCATTTCTCCGGCCGCGGCCTGGGTGACAGCGATCGCAGCCTGTGGGCCTCGTGGGTGATCCAGGACGGCGACTTCCGCATCTTCTTCAGCGGCGACACCGGCTACTTCGATGGCTTCAAGGCCATCGGCGAGAAGTACGGTCCGTTCGACCTGACGATGATCGAAACCGGCGCCTACGATCAGCGCTGGGCGTTCGTGCACATGCAGCCCGAACAGACCCTGCAGGCGCACCTGGACCTGCGCGGCAAGTGGCTGCTGCCGATCCACAACGGCACCTTCGACCTGGCCCTGCACGAGTGGCAGCAGCCGTTCGAACGCATCAGCGCTTTGGCTGCGGCAAAGAACGTGCCGGTGGCCACGCCGATGATGGGCGAGGCACTGGACATGCAGGCACCGACCGCGGGAACGCGCTGGTGGGAGCGGGTGGAACTGTAACGGCCTGTCCCGCAACGACCCTCAGCCGGGATGGCTAACCAGCCGTTCCTGCTCCTTCGCCACATTGATCTGAAGCGCCGCAGCAGCGAGCTCCGCCAGCTCGCTGCTGACCTTCTGGCTGCCGCGCGCCTGCATCCACGAAAGAATATCGGCCAGATGCCAGATCGACGCGCTGCCTTCGTGCACCGGTGCCGGAAACGTCTGCGGGTGCGCGAGCAGCAACTTGCGCATGTTGTGCCGTGACATGCCCAGCAGATCAGCAACATCCGTCAGACCCACCAGATCGGGACTGACTTCGATCAGCTCTGCACCGGGTACGGCCCGTCGCACATCTGCCAGCGCGGAGTGAATCGCCTCGGCGGCACTGCTCGCTTCACGACAGAATTCCAGCGCCAGCCTTGCCGCGCTCCCTACGCCCAGCAATGCATCTCCACATCCAGCATCGAGCAGGCGCCGCTCGAGGGCACCTTGATCAATCGAGGTATCAGGCAAGTGGTATCTGAGGGTGAAGTTGAATTCCATCTTCAATGGACCTGCGTCTCCCTGAGTTCACTGAGGGCGGCTACAACGCGTGCCGCTGGACTGCCGAACCTACAGAATCTCCGTCGCGTTTCCAGAGGCGAATGCGCCATTCACGGTTCGAGGTGAACTCGCAACCCTGCCTCACCCTCGGCCAACTCCGGCCGCAGCTCCAGCGACGGGATCAGATAATCCCCAGCGTTCTGCCGCCGGTAAGCAATCACCGGATCGCTCGCCAGCCCATCCAGCCGCGCACCCAGACCCTCCAGCACGGCAGGCAGCGACGCCTCATCGATACGACTGCTGCGATAGATCACATGCGCCGGCAGCACGTCAAAGCCGGGATAGAACAGGATGCCGTGCTGGATCGGGAACAGCACATCGTCGATCGGCCCATTGATACCGCGAAGACCGTAATGCGACTCCCAGCCGCCGGTGGTTACCACCAACATCGCGCGCTTGCCCGACATTGCGCCTTCGCCATAGCGGTCGCCCCAGTGCCGATCGGAATGTTCGCCAACGCCATACGCAAAACCATAGGCGTACACGCGGTCCACCCAGCCCTTGAGGATGGCCGGCATCGAGAACCACCACAGCGGGAACTGCAGGATCACCGCGTCAGCCCAGCGCAGTTTTTCCTGCTCGACGGCGATGTCTGCACTCTGGCGGCCGGTCTTGAAGGCTTCGCGAGAATCCAGTGAAGCGTGGAACGGCAGCGAAGGATCCCGCCCGATGTGATCGTCGGCATCGATCTGCGCCTTCCATTGCATGGCATGCAGATCGGACACCTGCACGGTGTGGCCGGCACGTTGCAGGCGCTCGACCGTGAAGGCCTTCAGGGTGCCGTTGAGCGAGGTCGGTTCGGGGTGGGCGTAGACAAGCAGGACGTTCATGGTGGTACCAGGGAGGGATTGCCGGCCACGTTAGGCGTCGCCGCGCTATAGTTGAAATGAATTCCTGCAATCCCCGGCATTGCCATGGACAATACCCTGCGTCGTATCGACCTCAACCTGCTTGTGACCCTGCAGGCCTTGCTGGAAGAGCAGAACGTCACCCGCGCCGCCGAGCGCCTGCATCTGGCCCAGCCCACCGTCAGCGTGCAGTTGGCGCGCCTGCGCGACCTGTTCGATGATCCGCTGCTGCTGCCGGGGCCACGCGGCATGCGTGCCACCGCGCGGGCCGATGCACTGCGCGAGCCGTTGGCCGAGGCACTGGCCGCAGTGCAGCGCGCGGTCGCGCCGGTACAGGCGTTCGATCCCGCCCAGGCCACGCAGACATGGCGGATCATGGCGTCGGATTTCGGCGAAACCACGATCGTCCTGCCGGCGTTGGCCGACCTGCGCCAGCGTGCACCCGGCATCCGCATTGCGATCGTCAGCCTGGCACCGGCGCAGATGGTGGCGCAGAGCGAACGTGGCGAGATCGATCTCGCTCTCCACATCACCTCCGACGCGCCTCCTTCGCTGCATCATCGCCCGCTGTTCCAGGAACGCTACGTACTGGCCGGGCGCCGCGATCATCCACGACTCAGGCGACGGCCGACGCTGAAGCAGTTCTGCGCACTGGACCATGTGATCGTGTCACCGGATGGCGGCGGCTTCCATGGCGGCACCGACAGCGCGTTGGCGCATGCCGGCGCGCGTCGCAACGTGGTGCTGTCGGTGCCGCACTTCCTGTTCCTGCGCAGCGTGCTGCTGCGCACGGATCTGGTGGCGATGATGCCGTCGCGCCTTGTCGCGCAGGACCCGGCCTTGAGGGCCGTTGAAGCCCCCCTCGATGTGCCGGGGTTCGAAATGGTGATGCTCTGGCACGAGCGCGTGCATCGCGATCCAGCGCATCGCTGGTTGCGCGAGCGGATCTGCGCGCATTCATGAAACGTCGGGCTGGAGCATGTCCAGGAAATATTGCGACGCGTCATGTAACCGGTTACATCCCTTGCTAGCGTAGGCCCGCCCGTTCCCGGGCCCTGCTGATGTGAGGCCTTCGCAATGACGTTGTGCGCTGACCGCTGGACCGCTCCCTGCCCGCCGAACCGGCGCCTTGCCCTGGCCTTGCTGCTGCCGACCCTCGCACTGGCTGCAGCCGTAAGCGCACAGAACCTGCCACCGCGTGCGCAATGGCAGGCCAGCGCGTCATCGCAGCAGGTTCCGGCGATGGCGATCAGCCACCTGATCGACAACGATCCGAAGACGGTGACCGGTGGCGCGTTCAGTCCCGGCCATTGGTTCCAGATCGATCTCGGCAAACCGGCGATGCTGGCCGGTACCCGCCTCACCTGGGATGTCTCCAACCCCGAAGGCTATTCGCTGCAGACCTCGCTCGATGGCAAGCAGTGGCAGACGGCTTATGTCATGGCCGATTCGCTGGGCGGCATCGAGACCCTGTACTTCGCACCGCGCCAGGCCCGCTACCTGCGCCTGGCCAGCCCGCAGCGCACCTCCGACTGGGGCGTATCCATCTTCGAAATGGAACCGCTCGACACCGTGCTCACTGCACGGGTGACCGGTCTGGATGCCGCCCAGTCCGCTGCGCTGTGGCAGGGTGGCGGCTCGGTTGCCATCCCCGCGGGCAATGCCGGCGTGCATACGCTCGACATCACCCTGCCCCGTGCGCAGCCCAGCACCGGGCTGGCGGTGGACTGGGCCAACGTGCACGGCGCTGCACGCCTGCAGGCACAGGACGCGCAAGGCCGCTGGCACGAACTGGCGCGCGATGCGCAGGCGGCGACCCGGCAACAGAGCTGGCTGGCAGCCGACGCGCCACTCGACCTGCAGGCACTACGGCTGACCGTGGAAGGCGATGCACCGCAGATCAAGCGCATCCGCCTGCTCGGCCCGAAGGCGGTGATGACGCCGATGAAGCGCTACCAGATCGCCGCCAGCGGCGCGCAGCGCGCCTTGTTCCCCGCGTCGCTGCACATGCAGCAGACCTACTGGATGGCGGTGGGCGTGCATGCCGGCCGGCAGAAATCGATCTTCGACGAATACGGCAACATCGAGGCCTACAAGGGCGCACCGCTGGTGCAGCCGATCTGGCGCAGTGCCGATGGCCGCGCGGCGGGTGCCGCCGAACACCCCGTGCAGCACGCCCTTCGCGATGGCTGGAAGCCGATGCCATCGGCCACCTGGTCGCCGCAACCGGGGCTGGAACTGCGCAGCGAGGCCTTCGCCATCGAACGCGACGGGCAACCGGTCACCTTCGTACGCCATCGCCTGCGCAATACCGGCAGCACGGCGATCGAAGGCACGCTGACCCTCGCGGTGCGACCGATGCAGATGAACCCGCCGTGGCAGAACGGCGGGCTGTCGCCGATCCGCGAAGTGGTCGTGGAAGGCAATGCCGTGCGCGTCAATGGCCG
>NZ_QAIJ01000178.1:0-13948 GCF_003060985.1 Stenotrophomonas sp. HMWF023 | reverse complement strand
CTGCGGTGGATGCCGCAGGCACCGCGCCCTTCGGCAACGAAGGAGACACCGAGATCACGTCGGCCATCGCCAGCGGGCAACTGCCTGCCGCACAGCAGGCAAGCGATGCCGCAGGCCTGGCAGCGGCGGCGTTGAGCTATCGCGTCAGCCTGGCACCCGGTGCCAGCGATGCGGTGGTGGTGGCCTTCCCGCTCGGTACCGCCACCGCCGATGCCAATGGCGTGCTGCCGCAAGCACCGGAACTCGATCTTGCCTCGCTACCGCGCGACGGCGACAAGGCCTTCGACACGCTGGCCAGCCGTGCCTCCGCCGATTGGCAGGCACGCCTGGGCCAGGTTGGCCTGCGCCTGCCCGATCCTTCGCTGGTGGACATGCTGCGCGCGCAGGCCGCGTACATGCTGATCAACCAGACCGGCCCGGCGATGCAGCCCGGCCCACGCAACTACAACCGCTCCTTCATCCGCGATGGCATGGCCACCTCGGCCGTGCTGCTGCGCATGGGCGAAGCCAAGGTCGCGCGCGACTACCTGGCCTGGTACAGCGAGCATGGCGTGCACGGCAACGGCCTGGTGTCGCCCATCCTCAACGACGATGGCAGCGTCAATACCGGCTTCGGCTCGGACATCGAGTACGACAGCCAGGGCCAGTACGTCACCCTGGTGGCCGACGTTGCACGGCTGGATGGCGGGCCAGATAGCGTGCGTGCCTATCTGCCCAAGGTGAAGGCCGCGCTGCGCTTCCTGCAGGAACTGCGCGAACGCACGCTGGTGCCGGGCTACATGGCCGACCAGCCCGCACCGGAGCGCTTCGCCGGCATTCTTGCGCCGTCGATCAGCCACGAGGGCTACCCCTCGCCCACCCACAGCTACTGGGACGACTACTGGGGTCTGAAGGGCTGGCATGACGGCGCGTGGCTTGCCGAATCACTGGGCGACCACGAAACCGCGAAGTGGGCGCGCGAACAGTACAAGGCGTTGTATGACGCCCTGCATGCCTCGATCCGCGCGACGATGGCATGGAAGGGCATCGACTTCATTCCATCGTCGGCCGACCTCGGCGACGGCGACCCGACCGGTGTGTCGATCGCACTGGACCCGACCGGTGCGCAAAGCGTGCTGCCTGCCGAGGCACTGCGCACCACCTTCGCCCGTTACCTGGACGATGTGCGCAAGCGCAACCAGCCCGGTGCGCTGTATGCCTACACGCCGTATGAAATCCGCAACGTGCTGAGCTACGTGCATCTCGGCCAGCCTGAAGCGGCCGATGAGCTGCTGCAGGGCCTGCTGCACGATCGCAGGCCGCTGGAGTGGCAGGTGCTGGCCGAGGTCGTGCATTCGCGGCTGCGCTTCCCGCGCTACCTGGGCGACATGCCGCACACCTGGATCGGCGCCGAGTACGGTCGCACCCTGTTCGGCATGCTGATGCGCGAGGACGACGATGCGCTGTCGCTGCTGCCGGGTACGCCGCCTTCCTGGGTGGCCGGTGAAGGCCTGGCCGTCGACCGCCTGCCCACTGCCTACGGAACCCTGCAGATGCAGGCGCGCCAGCGCGATGGAACGCTGCAGGTCTCGCTCGGCAAAGGACTGCGCAAGGGCACGCCGGTACGTGTCTGGTGGCCGAGCCGCACCGTACCAAAGGACGTGCGTGTCGATGGGCGATCGGTACAGAACTTCGACAAGGACGGGGTGTTGCTCGATGGCCCGTTCCGTATGCTTGAGGCACGCTGGTAATGACGCCCCTGCAGGAACCGAAGTGATCGAACTTCTACTCAATGGCGGCCCGGTTGCCGCCACTACCGACGAACAGCTGGCCAGCGCACTGGCGCTGGCCGCATCCATGCCCCAGTTCGAGCTGTGGGCATCGGTGCCCGATGGGCCAACGCTGTGCATGCTGCGCAATGCGGAGCACGCGTGGCTGATGTACCTGCACGAGCCGGGCGACGGCGGCTTCCATTCCTGCGGAAACGAACATCGCGCCGGCAACGCCTATTTCCGGCTCGACAACGGCCAGGTGGATGGCTATCCGCTGGCATGGTGCATCGACGTCGAAGCGTGCTTCGCTGCGATCAGTTTCTTTCACGGCAATGCAGGCGCCCGCCCGGAACACGTCGATTGGCAGTCCTGACCCCGGTAGAGGCCGACCTTGGTCGGCATGCCCCGCCTCGCATTCCGGTGGGTGCCAACCGTTGGTTGGCACGCCCTCCGGTAGAGGCCGACCTTGGTCGGCATGCCTTCCGTCGAGCAAGCTCGACGCCTACCAGGCGGCATCGCTAGAACCCCGGCAACCCCGGTGGATTGGTCTGCGATTGCGGCACCGCTTCTTCGGCCACGTTCCAGCGCGCCAGCACCTTCGCATAGGTACCGCTGCTGATCTGCGTGTTCAGCGCCTGGGTCACCGCATCGGCCAGGCCACTGCCCTTGCGGGTGGTCACCGAGATCGCCGCCGCATCGGGCCAGCCGCCCGGGAACAGGCCGACCCGGCGCACCTTGCCATCGCGTGCCGAATAGGCGCCGGTGGCATTCGGCTCGAACGACACATCGGCGCGTCCGGTGATCACCGCCAGCCGCCCGATCACCGCGTCATCGAAGTACTGGTACTCCACCGGTTTCAGGCCAGCGGCGATGTTCTGCTTGTCCCACTGGCGCAGGATCTGGTCCTGGTTGGTGCTGGCGCCCACGACCACTTTCAGCCCGGCCACGTCGGCGGGCGTGGCGATCTTCTGGATCGGCCCATCGGTGCGGGTATAGATGCCCAGCAGGTCGAAACGGTAGCTGGAGAAATCGAACTTCTTCTTGCGCTCTTCAGTGACCGTCACGTTCGACAGCACCGCATCGTACTTGCCCGATTCCAGCCCCAGCGGCCAGTCGGCCCAGGCCACCGGCACCACCACCAGCTTCAGGCCCAGGCCATCGGCGATCAATCGTGCGATATCGGGCTCCACGCCCACCACTTCCTTGCTGTCGGCACCGTAGTCGGCCAACGGCAACTGGCCAGGATGGGTGGCGATGGTGAAGGCACCCGGGGTGACGAAACGGTAGCCGGCCGGAATCAGCGCCTGCGCCTTCGGATCGGGCGTGCCCTTCAGTATCTCCGCATTGCTGGCTGCAAGTGATGTCGCCGCAACGGGCACGCCATCGGGGCCCTGGCGTACGCGTGAGTAGACGATGCCGGCGATGCCGATGACCAGCACACCGACGATCAACAGGGTGCTGCGTGCGGGACGTCGCTGCGATGCTGGGCTCATGGGGTTTCTCGAAAGGGGTTACAGAGTCTTGGCCAGGAAATCGGCGGTGCGTTGCTGGCGCGGGTGTTCAAACAGCGCGTCCGGCGTGCCCTGTTCGATCACCCGGCCCTGGTCCATCATCACCACGTGGTCGGCCACGCGGCGGGCGAAGCCCAGTTCGTGGGTGACGATCACCAGCGTGGTGCCGGAACTGGCCAGCTCCTCGATCACGCTCAGCACCTCGGACACCAGCTCCGGGTCCAGCGCGGAGGTCGGCTCGTCGAACAGCAGCACCTTCGGCTGCAGCGCCAGCGCACGGGCAATGGCCACGCGCTGCTGCTGGCCGCCAGACAGCTGGCGCGGGAAGGCATCGGCCTTGTCGGCCAACCCCACCCGCTCCAGCAGGGTGCGCGCCTGCTGCTCGGCCTGTGCACGCGAAATGCCGCGCACCGCGATGGGCGCTTCGATGATGTTCTCCAGCGCGGTCATGTGCGGGAACAGGTTGAAGCCCTGGAACACCATGCCGACTTCCGCGCGGCGCCGGCGGATCTCGCTTTCCGGCAGCTCATACAGCGTGTCACCGTCGCGGCGGTAGCCGATCAGCTGGCCGCCCACGGTGACGAAGCCACTGTCAGCGCGTTCAAGATGATTGATCAGCCGCAGCAGCGTGGACTTGCCGGCACCGGACGGGCCGATCAGCACGGTCACGCTGCCCGCCTTCAGTTCCAGGTGCACATCATCCAGCACCGTCTGCTCGCCGAAGGCCTTGCCCACACCCTGCAATGAAACGGCGGCGCCCGTGCCCGCCTCGATCGGCACGGCAAAAGCCGCGCGGCTGGGTACGCGTGCAATGGCCGGCACCACCGGGCGTGGCGGCGTCGACGGCACCCGCGACACGTTGCGCTCATGCTGCAGCTGGCCGCGGGCGAAACGCTGCTCCACCCGCCGCTGCAGCAGCGACAGCACCGTCAGGATCACCAGGTACCAGACCGTGGCCACCATCAGCAGCGGCACCACCTCCAGGTTGCGGCGGTAGATCACCTGCACGGTGTAGAACAGCTCCGGCAGCGCCAACACATAGACCACCGAGGTGCTCTTGGCCAGCCCGATCACATCATTGAACGCCGCCGGCAGGATCGAACGCATCGCCTGCGGCAGGATGATGCGCCGCACCTGTCGGCCGCGCGGCAGGCCCAGCGCGGCGGCGGCTTCGTACTGGCCGTGGTCGACCGACAGGATGCCGCCACGGATCACCTCCGCAGAGAACGCCGCCTGGTTCAAGGTGAGGCCGAGTACCGCCGCAGTGAACACGCCGATCAACTGCGTGGTCGGGTACGAGAACAGGCTGATGCCGGTGAACGGCACGCCCAGTTCGATGGTGCTGTACAGGTAGCCCAGGTTGTTCAGCAGCAGCAACAGCACCAGCAGCGGAATCGAACGGAACAGCCACACGTAGCCCCACGACACCGCCGACAGCAGCGGTGAGCCGGAGACGCGGGCCAAGGCCAACAGTGTGCCCAGCGCGAAGCCGAGGCCGGTACCGAGCGCGGTCAGCAGCAAGGTCCGTCCCAACCCTTCCAGTACCGGGCGGGCAAAGAACCATTCGGCGAACGTGCCCCAGCCCCAGCGCGGGTTGCCCAGCACCGACTGCAGCCCGATCAGGATCAGCGCGAGTGCCAGCACCGTACCGATCACCTGCAGCGGGTGCCGTGCCGGCACGATCTTCAGCGCCGTGGCCGGCTGGCGGGGAATGCCCTCGATGGCGGTGGACGGCGTACTCATGCCACCGCTCCATGCAGTGCGATGGCGGGCGCGACGCCCACCTGTGGCTGCGGCACCAGCTGTTTTTCGAACGGCAGATGCGCGATGGTTTCCGGGTCTGCATCCAGGTCGAACAGCGCGGTGTAGCCGTGGCTGAGGTACAGGCCGACTGCCTCCGGCTGACGGAAGCCGGTGGTCAGGAACACGCGTCGATAGCCCTGCCGCGCCGCCTGGTCTTCCAGTTCCTGCAGTACGCGACGGGCGATGCCCTGCCGGCGCAGACCAGGCAGCGTCCAGATCCGCTTGAACTCGGCGGTATCGTCATCACGATGCGGCATGAACGCACCGCCGGAGATTGCTACCCCGTCGCGCAGCAGCAGTACGAACGCACCCACCGGGGCCGCGAAGGCCTCCGCCGGATAGCGCTGCAGTTCTTCGCGGGCGCTGCCACCAATCCGACGTCGCACGTCCGCGTAGCGGTTGTCGTATTCCTGTTCCAGGCCGTCAAACAACGGCCGCGCCAACGGGTCATCCACCGCGGTGTACAGGAAGCGATCGTTGTCGTACCGCACGCTCATGCCACGTCCTCCACCAGGTAGTGCTCGGCCAAACGCGCCCACAGGCTGGCCGCGGGGGCGATGGCCGCGTCGTTGAACACATAACGCGGGCTGTGCAGCGGCGCGCTGTCACCGTTGCCGACGAACACGAAACTGCCCGGCCGCGCCTGCAGCAGGAAGGCGAAGTCCTCGCTGGCGGTACGCGGTGCGAAGGCCTCCACCACCTGCCCGGCGCCGAAGCCCTGTACCGCCACCTCGCGGATGTACGCAGTCTGTTCGGGGTGGTTGATCACGCTGGGGAAGCCGCGCGGGAATTCGATCTCGGCACGCGCACCAAACGCGGCGGCGGTCTGCTCGGCAATTTCTGTGACCCGCCGACGCAGGGTATCGCGCACCTCTGGCAGGTACGCACGCACAGTCAGCTTCAGCTCGACCACATCGGGGATGACATTGGCGGCCTGCCCACCGTGGATCGAACCCACGGTGACCACGCCCATCTGCCGCGGATCGACATTGCGCGAGACCACGCTCTGCAGCGCGGTGATGATGTGTGCAGCGGCCAGGATCGGGTCGACGCTGCCCTGCGGCTCGGCGCCGTGGCCACCCTTGCCGATCACCCGCAGCCGCGCCCAGTCCACCGAAGCCATTGCGGGTCCGTCGACGAACCCGAAGTGTCCCACCGGCACACCCGGCCAGTTGTGCAGGCCATAGATGGCATCGACCGGGAAGCGCTCGAACAGGCCATCGGCGATCATCTTCGAAGCACCCGACCCGGTTTCCTCGGCCGGCTGGAACACCAGCTGCAACGTGCCATCGAACCGCCCGTGATGCGCCAGGTAGTGGGCGGCCGAGAGCAGGATGGCGGTGTGGCCATCGTGGCCGCAGGCGTGCATCAGGCCTTCGCGCTGGCTGGCATAGGCCAGCCCGGATTCCTCATGGATCGGCAACGCATCGATGTCGGCGCGCAGACCCAACCGGCGACTGCCCTGCCCGCGCTGCAGCGTACCGACCACGCCGGTGCCACCGATACCGGTACTGACCGCATAGCCCCATTGCTGCAGCAGTTCCGCTACGCGAGCACTGGTGCGGTGTTCTTCGAAGGCCAGTTCCGGGTGCTGGTGCAGGTCATGGCGGATCGCGATGGCCTCATCGGCACGTGCCGCGATCTCGGGCAGTACGCCCGTTGCCGGCGAATTCCGTCGGGCATGGCCCGGCGCTACCGAGGTATCTCCGCTCATTGCCTTATCCCACCTTCCGCGCAGGCTCGGCGTCGGTCGAATACCGGCTGGCCTTGCGTGGCAGGCCCAGGTGGTCGCGCAGGGTCTGTCCTTCCAGCCCGCTGCGGTGGTAGCCGCGTGCTTCCAGCAGCGGTAGCACCAGGGTCACGAAATCATCCAGGCCTTCGCGCTGCGCGGCGAAGCCGAGGATGAAGCCATCGCTGGCACCGGCGTCGAACCAGCGGATCAGTTCGTCGGCCACATGCTCCGGCGTACCAATGAAGTTCGGCCGCGGGCTGACCGCCTGCAGTGCCACCTGGCGCAGGCTCAGACCCTGCTCGCGCGCGTCCTGCTTGATGCGGTCGGTGGTGGAGCGGAAGGAATTGGAACCGATATCGCCCAGCTCCGGGAACGGCGCATCCGGGTCGTACTGGCTGAAGTCGTGGTGGTCGAAGAAGCGGCCGAGATACGCCACTGCATCGTCCAGCCCCGCCAGCGCGGCAATTGCCTGGTACTTGGCCTCGGCTTCTTCCGCCGTACGGCCGACGATCGGGCCGATGCCCGGGAAGATCTTGACGTCACCGGCGCTGCGGCCATGGGCGATCGCCGAGTTCTTCACCTTCTGGGTGAACGCACGGGTCTCCTCCAGCGACGGCGCGTGGGTGAACACCGCATCGGCGTACTTGCCGGCCAGCGCAATGCCATCGTCGGACGAACCGGCCTGGAAGATCACCGGCTGCCCCTGCGGCGAGCGCTGGATGTTGAGCGGCCCTTCCACCTGGAAGAAGCGGCCCTTGTGGTCGAGGCGACGGAACTTCTCCGGTGCGAAGAACGTACCGCTGTCGCGGTCGCGCACGAACGCATCGTCATCCCACGAATCCCACAGGCCCTGCACTACTTCAAGGTACTCATCGGCAATCTGGTAGCGCAGCGCGTGTTCCGGATGCGGGCGGCCGTAGTTGCGGCCCGAACCTTCCAGCGGCGAAGTCACCACGTTCCAGCCGGCACGGCCGCCGCTGAGCAGGTCCAGCGAGGCGAACTGGCGGGCTACGGTGAACGGATCGCTGTACGACGTGGACAGCGTGCCGGCCAGACCGATCTTCTTCGTTGCCGTCGCCAGTGCCGACAGCAGCGAGATCGGCTCGAAGCGGTTGAGGAAATGCGGGATCGACTTCTCGTTGATGTACAGACCGTCAGCAACGAAGCCGAAGGCGATGCCGTTGTCCTCGGCGGTACGCGCGATGTCGATGTAATAGCCCAGGTTGACGCTGGCATCAGGCGCGTTGGATGGGTGCTTCCAGGCATGCATGTGGCTGCCGGGGCCCTGCAGCATGATGCCGAACGGGATGGGACGCGGGGTCGTGCTCATGGGGTCGCTCCAGCAGTCAGGCCACCGCCGCGCGGGGAGCGGGCGACAGCAGTTCAAGGGACGTCAGGCGTGCGTCGAGGTCGGCCACCGGCGCGTCGAGGATGAATTCACCCACGCCGAAGCGCCGGTGCAGCGCATCCAGCTCGCTGCGTACGTGCTGCGCGTCGCCAGAGAGCACGCTGGGGCGTGTTTCTTCGACGCGGAAATCAGTGACACCCACCTGCCGTGCGTACTCGGCAGCGGCCTCGGGGCTGGGCAGGTTCACCGTTTGTCCGGGGCCCAGGTGCAGCTTGTAGACCCGCAGCGCGCCGATATGGCGCGCAGCGGCCTCGCTGGTGGGCGCGGCGAAGGCCACCGTTGCCAGCAGCGGTGCAAGCGTGGACACCGTGCGATACGCCGCGAAGGCGGCCTCGATGTGCTTCGGGTCACCGTCGAAGTGCGCGGCATACACGAAGCGCCAGCCCAGTTCGGCCGCCTGCCGCGCGCTCTGCGGGCTTGCGCCCAGCAGGAAGCGCTCCGGCGCCGTCTGCGGAATCGGCCGCGCCTGCGCATCAGCCTGCGCATCGGACAGATATCCTTCCAGGTCGCGCAGCTGCTGGTCGAAATCGGCGAATGCCGGGCGACCGGCGGCCAGTGCGGCAGTCGATGCCGGCAGACCGCCCGGTGCCTTGCCCACGCCCAGATCCACCCGCCCCGGCGCCAGTGCGGCCAGCAGATTGAAGTTCTCCGCCACCTTGTACGGCGCGTAGTGGCGCAGCATCACCCCGCCACTGCCGATGCGGATGCGCCGGGTCTGCGCCAGCACCCACGCCGCCAGCACTTCCGGTGCAGGGCTGGCCAACGTCGGTGCCGCGTGGTGCTCGGCAAACCAGTAACGGTGATAGCCCAGCTGCTCGGCACGCTGTGCCAGTTGCAGGCTGTTGCGCAGCGCCTGTTCCGGCGTGCTGCCGTCGGCCACTGGGCTCTTGTCCAACACGCTGGTGAGGTAGCTCATCGTCACGTCCTCGCTCAGGGGTGGGCCACGGGAATGCCCAGCAGGCCGTTCAGTGCCGCCAGGATCGGCTCGGCACCGGAGATGTACTGGCGCTGCTGGTACTCACCACTGGCGTGCTCATTGACCACGCCCTGCGGCAGCACCAGCTTGGGCAGCGACTGGTCCTGCTCGCCGATCTCGGCGATCACCTCGCGGCGCGGCCGGCTGAAGCCGATGCGGCGCACGTCCAGTTGCGCGTCCAGGCCATCGATGCTCGACAGCGCGCCTTCCAGCAGCAGGCTGTGCCTGCAGAAGAAGCGTTGTCCGGGCAACTGACCGTCTTCGAACTCGCGGTCCAGCAGGAACAGGATGGGTTTGTGGGTTGCGTCTACTGCCACGGAATCGTCCTCGTAGGGGGCGGCAATGCACTGCCGCTTCGATATCGATGCTAGAGAAGGACGGCCGCATGCCAGCGCCAGAACTCGACAATCCACGGTCGGATCCGGCCATGCAGATGCAGGTTGGCAATAAGCAGACTGCCGGCCGTTATGGGCGCTTGCGGCGTCAGGCCGCCTGTGCAGGCGCGCGCCAGCCCAGTGCCGGCGCGATGTCCTCGATCACCGTGGTGAGGATGCGCCGGTAGTCCTGCTCGGGCAGCTCATAGGGCAGCTCCACGCGAAGCTCGTCCACCTGCTGCAGCAGTGGATCGGCCTGCAACCGCGCGATGATCTGCGCCGTGCTGCCGACCACGTCGGGCGCGAACATGGTGCGGCGTGGCCCTTGCGGCGCCAGGGTGCGCGCATGCCGCTGCGCACTGAAGGCGTCGATCCGCCGGCGCGTGGCCGCATCCACACCATCGGTGGGCACCGGCACCCGCCCCACCGCCACGCGGCGCGGGCTGTCCAACGGCAATGCCGCGCGATAGGCCTGCAGGTGCTGCAGCTGGGCACCGAAGAAGTCATCACTCAGCTCGGCGCGGTTGACGTTGCCCAGCAGCAGATGCAGGCCCTGCTCACCCGCCGAACGCGCCGACTGCAGAGAGCCAGCGCCATACCAGACCCGGTCCACCAGCCCCGGCGCATGCGGCTGCAGTCGCGGACGATAGCGCGTGGCGGCGTTGCCGACCTCGGCATCGGCGGCACCCAACGGCTCACCCCGCAGCGCTTCCAGCAACCGCGCCACCCGGCCATGGGAAAAGTCGATGCGCGCAGGGTCGCTGTCGAACAGCAAGGGCCCAACCAGTTCCCCGTGCGGCGGCGCGCCGGTACTGACGCCCACCTGCAGCCGGCCACCGGCCAGCGCGTCCAGCAACGACAGATCCTCAGCCAGGCGGAATGGTGTTTCATAGCCCAGCTGGATCACTGCACTGCCCAGCTCGATGCGCGTAGTGTGCTGGCTGGCCGCCGCCAGGAACACTGCTGCCGAGCTGATGCCCGGTTCCAGGTGGCGGTGGCGCACCCACGCGCCGTCATAGCCCAGCTGTTCGGCAAACGCGATCAACGCCAGCGTCGCGTCCAGGCCCGCGCGGGGTTGTTCCGGTAGATAGCTTCCGGGCGTGAGGAACGCCAAGTGCCGCAGCTGCACCGCCACGTCCTAGGCGATCCTGCGCAGCGGCGCCGGCAGCGCCGCCGCCAGTGGCGCCACGTGTCCCGCTGCACGCTCGGCCGCCAGCTGGATGCGCGCCTGCAGAGCAGCACTGTTGATGCGGTCGCCGTCGAAGTCGGCCGGCGTGGCATACACCCCGATCGGCAACGTATGCGCCTGCAGGAAGCTGAAGAGCGGCCGCAGCTGATGGTCGATCACCAGCGCGTGGCGCTCACTGCCACCGGTCGCGGCCAGCAGCACCGGTGTATCCACCAGCGCGTCCAGCTCGATGAAGTCGATCAGGTGCTTGAACAGGCCCGGATAGGACCCGCGATATACCGGCGTGGCCGCTACCAGCAGCTGCGCCGATTCAATCGTGGCCAGCGCCCGCTCAACCTGCGGCTCCACTTCACTACGCTGCAGCGCCTGCCCCAGCGAGCGCGCGATCGGCGCCAGCTCGACCAGCTCCACGCTGATGTTGACCCGCTCACGCAGCTCTTCCAGCAGATGCCGCACCAGCAGCAACGTGCGCGAGTTGGCCGATGCCGTCGGCGAACCAATCAACGCAACCACATTCAATGCAGATGACATGAAACGCTCCCATGTAGAGCCAAGCCATGCTCGGCTGCGTGTCGCATGAACCTCAGAACCGGTAGTTGACGCGCCCGTACCAGAACGTGCCGACGTTGCTCAGCACATCACCGCTGTCCCAGGTGGTCTCGATGCTGGCCACATCGGTGGCGCTGCGTGCGTATGCGGGCACTTTGCGTGTGCGCTTGTCGAACAGGTTGTTGATGCCCAGTGCCGCGCTCCAGCCCGCGCCCAGCTCCACCCCTCCGGACAGGTTGGTCACCAGCACCGGCGGCTGCTTGTACTCCACGCCGTTGTTAAGGCGCTTGATCGGGCCGTAGTAGGTGAAGTCCACGTTCGAGCGCCAGCGCCCGTTCTGCCAGCCCAGCCCCGCCACCTGCGTGTACGACGGCGTGCGGAAACGCAGCGCGTACTCGCTCGATTTGGTCAGCAGGTTGATGTTCGGCAGCCCCTGCAGTGCCTGCGGAATCGCGCTCACCTTCTGGATGGTGGTGCGGCCCACGTTGGCCGCATAGCTCCAGCGCAGCTTGCCCCATTGTGTTTCCTGGTTCGCTTCCAGGGTCAGTTCCACACCGCGCGTGCGGGTATCGCCCACGTTGGTGAAATAGCTGGCGTAGAACGCATCACCGGGCAGGATGCTGATGCCGGCCGTACCCAGCAGCGCATCAATCGTGTTCTTCTGCGCGGCGGTCAGCACCGTGCCGCTGTTGTCGGTCACCCGCGCCGGGTCCTGCGCGTTGTAGCCGATCTGGCTGGACTGGCCGAGCTGCCCGCGAATGTCGATCTGGTACGCATCCACCGCCAGATGGAAGGCCGGGCTCGGGTCCCAGGTCACGCCGAGGCTGTAGTTGGTGGCCTTCTCCGGCTTCAGCGGGGTAGCGCCCAGCGCCACCGCTGCTGGCGAAGCGACCTGCGCCACCAGCGTGGTACCGCACGGGCAGCTGCCGGTGGCCTGGTAGAACTGCGCCCCCAGGCTCGGCGCGTGGAAGCCATTGCTGACCGTGGCACGCACGCCCAGCGCATCGGTGAAGTCGAAGCGCGTGGTCAACCGACCGGTCGACACCGTGCCGAAGTCGGAATGGTCTTCCCAGCGCGCGGCTGCATCCAGGTACCAACGCGAGGTGATGTTGGTCGCTGCACCTGCGTACACCGCCTTGCTGTTGCGGCTGGCCTTCACCGCATCGGCGGTGGAATAGCCCACGAAGGCGGCCGCACCGAAGCCGGTGTACGACTCCCACTGCCCGGCCCCGCGCTCGTACTGCTCGTGCTGGTATTCGGCACCGGCACTTACTTCCAGCGGCGATGCGAAAGCCGCCACCTCGAAGCTGCGACGCAGGTCGAGGTTGGCGATTCCCTGCTGGTAGTCCAGCTTGCCGTCGTAGAAGTCGGTCGGCGAGTCGGGGTACGGCAGCGAGTAGTTCACCGAATTGCGGGTGTAGGTGCGCACCGTGTTGCGGTTGCCGGTCAGGCTGACGTCGTAGTCCCAGCCCGCAACCTGGCCTTTCACCCCGGCCGTGCCGGTGTACTGCTTCTCCTTGGTTTCCAGCACCGGCAGGAAGCCGTCGGGAAACACGCTCAGCACGCCCGGCGCCCGGTAGGTGGTGAAAATCGTCGCCGGCAGCCGGAAATTCTGGATCGCCTGCGCGGTACGGTCGCTGGCGGTCGCATTGGCGTAGAACTGCGCGTTCTCGCCCAGCCCATGGCCCACGTTCACCGCGAAGGCCTTCAACGCATACGACGGCGAGCTGAGGATGATGTTGGCCTCGGCATCGCGTCCGGCCTCGGCCGGGTTCGGCGACGCCCCGGCCGGCAGCCGGTTGTTCGGCCGCAGCGCCACAAGGTTGCCGTTACCGTCCACCGCCGGATAGCTCAGGTAGCCATCGATATAGCGTCGCGTGCGGATTGCATGGTGCTGGCGCGTGCTCTCACCGGACAGGTTGATGAAGCCATCCTGGCCCCAGGGCAGGCCGATGTTGGCGCGCACGCTGGTGCGGCTGCCGTCACCATCGGTGCTCTGCCCGCTCTCCACCGACACATCGCCACCGTGCGCCTGCGATTTCAGGATCACGTTGATCACCCCGGTGATCGCGTCCGAACCGTAGATGGCCGAAGCGCCGTCACGCAGCACCTCCACGTGGTCGATGGCCGATACCGGAATCAGCGCCAGGTCGGCCCAGGCGTGGCCCGGATAACCACCACCGTTGGCGCCACTCACATACGCACTGGCGTTGCGGCGCTTGCCGTTCACCAGCACCAGCGTGTATCCCGGCGACAGGTTGCGCAGCTGGTAGCCGCGGATCAGGCTTTCCTGGTCGCTTTGATAGCCACCGATCTGGCTGAGCGAAGGCAGGCTGCGCTGCAGGGCTTCAAGCAGATTGGCCTGGCCGGTAGCCGCCAGGTCCTCGGCGGAAATCACGTCGATCGGTGTCGAGCTGTTCTTCACCGTGCGCGTACTGGTGCGCGAACCGGTCACCACCACCGCATCCAGCGTGGACGCGGCAAGGCTGGCCGAAGTGGCAGTGGTCGCCGACGGCGCATCGGCATCAGCCGCATACGCCGGGGCAGCGGCCAGAGCGGCCGCAATCAGAAGGGAGAGCGTGGACAGCGCAGGAATGTGGGCAGCAGGCATGGGGGCTCGTGGGGGTGGGCCGGAGACACACCTCCATTCAAGGG
>NZ_QAIJ01000177.1:0-4487 GCF_003060985.1 Stenotrophomonas sp. HMWF023 | reverse complement strand
CCGCCTCGATTGTTCAGCCGCCCCGGGGGGCGGCTTCACATCGGCACCATCCCCATTTAACAACCTCTATGACACCGTGGCAGCCATGTAGTCATACAGACGGGAGTGTGTGGATGAGTACCGAGAAGAAAGCCGATTTCTCCGGCGTCAGTGGCAGCGTCGACAGTACCGCCCAGCAGGTCCCCAAGGCGGACTTCTCCGGCGTCAGTGCCTCGGTGGACAGTACCGCCGAGGTGGTCAGCGGTGGCACCTACACCGTGCAGAAGGGTGATTCGCTGTCGAAGATCGCCAAGCAGCACCTGGGCGATGCCAACGCCTGGAAGAAGATCTTCGAAGCCAACCGCGATGTGCTCGACGACCCGGACAAGATCTTCCCGGGCCAGACCCTGAAACTGCCGCCGAAGTAATGCCGGCGATCCAATCGCCGTCCGACAATCCCTGGGAGGAACCCCGAATGATCAAGACGACCCCGCTTCAGAATGCCCTGCTGGCCGCACTGCTGGGCAGTGTCGCCCTGGTGGGCTGCAAGAAGAAGGAAGAAACCGCAGACAACAACGCGGCTCCGGCAGCGACCACGCCGGCCGAAGCGCCCGCTCCGATGACCGGCGCGCCGCCGCCGATGGCTGCATCGGCCGTTGCGGTGTCGGCCGTCACCGTCGGCAAGTCTGCCGCTGCTGACAAGTCGGTGACCACTGCCGCCCTGTTCGCGCCGAAGGACGAGGTCATCGTTTCGGTGAAGACCGATGGCGCGGCCAACAATGTCACCGTCGGCGCCAAGCTGACCTACCAGGATGGCCAGGTGGCCGGTGAGCAGAACGCGACCCTGAACACCAGCGGTGCAGAGACCACCAACATCACCTTCAAGAATGCCAATGGCTGGCCGGCCGGCAAGTACCGCGCCGAAGTCATTGTCGATGGCAAGGCGGCCGGAACGCCGCAGGAGTTCGAGGTCAAGTAAGTCCCGCCGACTCTCTCCCGGTTGGACTCACGATGGACGCAGCCGCGAGGCTGCGTCCTTTTTTATTGGGCGGTGACCTGGCCTCATCCACGCATGGCGGATCTACCGGAGCGCGGCACGCGCGGCATCTCCATCCACGCATGGCGCGGATCTACCTGCGCTGGGCACGGCGGTGTTTTCGTAGATCCACGCCATGCGTGGATGGATCACAGCGTTGCCGGGGTGCAGTACCACCGCGTATGGCGCGGCTTTGCCCCGCGCGGCTGAAAACGCGACAATGCAGGGGTTTCCCCGGCGCGCGCCCACCCTGACGGCGGCGGAGGAAAGCGACACGGTTGCACGTGGCCCGGCGCTGGCGCCGGCCTTCCCCTGAGCACTGCTACAGAGTCCAAGTCCCCCATGTCCAAGATCCTCTACACGCTGACCGACGAAGCACCGTTCCTGGCCACCCAGTCGCTGCTGCCGATCGTCGACGCCTATACCTCCACCGCCGGCATCGCGGTGGAAACCCGTGACATCTCGCTGTCCGGCCGCATCCTCTCGCTGTTCCCGGAACTGCTGAGCGATGCGCAGAAGGTCAACGATGACCTGGCCGAGCTGGGCCAGCTGGCGACCACCCCCGACGCCAACATCATCAAGCTGCCGAACATCTCCGCCTCGGTGCCGCAGCTGAAGGCTGCCATCAAGGAACTGCAGGACCAGGGCTATCCGCTGCCGGATTACCCGGAAACCCCGGCCGACGACCAGCAGCGCGACTACAAGGCGCGCTACGACAAGGTCAAGGGCAGTGCGGTGAATCCGGTGTTGCGCGAAGGCAACTCCGATCGGCGCGCGCCGCTGTCGGTAAAGAACTACGCCCGCAAGCATCCGCACCGCATGGGCGCCTGGGCGTCCGATTCGAAGTCGCACGTCGCGCACATGGCCGCCGGTGATTTCTACGGCAGCGAGAAGTCGGCCACGCTGGCCAACGCCGGTTCGCTGAAGATCACCTTCCACGGCAAGGACGGCAGCACCGTCGTGCTGAAGGAAAAGACCGCGGTCAAGGCCGGCGAGATCGTCGACGCCGCGGTGATGAGCCGCAAGGCACTGGCCGCTTTCATCGGCGAACAGATCGCCGATGCCAAGGCCCAGGGCGTGCTGTTCTCGCTGCACCTGAAGGCGACCATGATGAAGGTCTCCGACCCGATCATGTTCGGCGTGGCGGTCAACGAGTTCTACAAGGACGTGCTCGCCAAGCACGCCGACGTGCTCAAGCAGGCTGGTTTCGATGCCAACAACGGCATCGGTGACCTGGCCGCGCGCCTGCCGTCGCTGCCCGAAGCCACCCGCACCGCCATCGAAGCCGACCTGGCTGCCGAGTACGCACAGCGCCCGGGCCTGGCCATGGTCAACTCCGACAAGGGCATCACCAACCTGCACGTGCCGAGCGATGTGATCGTCGACGCATCGATGCCGGCGATGATCCGCGACTCCGGCAAGATGTGGAACGCCGAAGGCAAGCTGCAGGACACCAAGGCGGTCATTCCGGACCGCTGCTATGCCGGCGTGTACCAGGCCGTCATCGACGACTGCCGCAGCAACGGTGCCTTCAACCCGGCCACCATGGGCTCGGTGCCCAACGTCGGCCTGATGGCGCAGAAGGCTGAAGAGTACGGATCGCACGACAAGACCTTCCAGATCGCTGCCGACGGCGTGGTCAAGGTCACCGACGACGCCGGCAACGTGGTGTTCGAACACGCCGTGGAAGCGGGCGACATCTGGCGCATGTGCCAGACCAAGGACGCGCCGATCCAGGACTGGGTCAAGCTGGCCGTCGAACGCGCCCGCCTGAGCAGCACCCCGGCCGTGTTCTGGCTGGACGCCGCCCGCGCCCACGACGCGCAGGTCATCGCCAAGGTCGAGACGTACCTGAAGGACCACGACACCAACGGCCTGGACATCCGCATCCTGCCGCCGGTGGAAGCGACCACCTTCTCGCTGGCCCGCATCCGCAAGGGCGAGGACACCATTTCGGTGACCGGCAACGTGCTGCGCGATTACCTCACCGACCTGTTCCCGATCATGGAACTGGGCACCAGCGCCAAGATGCTGTCGATCGTGCCGCTGATGGCCGGTGGCGGCCTGTTCGAGACCGGTGCCGGTGGTTCGGCCCCGAAGCACGTGCAGCAGTTCGTCGAAGAGGATTACCTGCGTTGGGATTCGCTGGGTGAATTCCTGGCCCTGGCCGCGTCGCTGGAGCACCTCGGCAACCGCTACGACAACGCCGCTGCCCGCGTGCTGGCCAAGGCGCTGGACGAGGCCAACGGTCAGTTCCTGGACAACGACAAGTCGCCGTCGCGCAAGCTCGGTGGCATCGACAACCGTGGCAGCCACTTCTACATCGCCCTGTACTGGGCGCAGGCGCTCGCCGCGCAGAACGAAGACGCTGCACTGCAGGCACGCTTCGCTCCGCTGGCCAAGGCACTGGCCGACAACGAGCAGAAGATCGTCGACGAGCTGATCGCCGCGCAAGGCAAGGCCGTGGACATCGGTGGCTACTACCGTCCGGACGTGGCCAAGGCCGCTGCCGCGATGCGTCCGAGCGCGACCTTCAACGCCGCGCTGGAGCAGCTGCGCGGCTGATCCATCGCTGCCCGGTTGTGACCTCGAAACCCGCGCTTCGGCGCGGGTTTCTTTTTGCCCGGTTGTTGCCGGCGCCCATCCATGCGCGGACGGGGAGCGGCAGAAAGCCGTGAAATCCGTCATCTGTCGGAATGTCGTCAACACGGCATGAAACTTGCCCGCGATGGCCGTCGCAGAACGGACGCGTGCGTGTTCACCATTGCCGTCAATATGAGCAGTCGATCACGACGATGGCGGCAAGCCATGGCCTAGCCTTGGCGATGCGAGACCGCCGGGGAGGTGGTCGCACGGGGAACACGGATGGCACGCGTGCTCGTAGTGGGAACCGATATCCAGGGCGAACAGGCCCTGCTGCAGCGGCTGCGGTTGGCCTCGGCGTTGCCCGACGGGCAGATCCGCCGCAGCCAGGACCTGGACGACTGCGACCTGCTGGTGATCCGCGATACGCCGGCGCTGCGCAACGCGGCACTGCGCATGCGCCAGCAGCGCCCGCGGCTGCACTGCTGGATCGAGGACCTGGGTGGCCAGTTGCGCGAGGGCGATGGCGGCCAGGACGTATTGGATGATGGTGCGATAGGACGCGCACTGCGCGGGATGCAGGCCGGTACCGTAGCGACAGCGATCCGCCTGGCGGACGGAGCACACGCGATCACCCGTCTGCTGCGCGAGCGCCTGCCATTGCGGCAGGGCCAGGCGCTGTTGGGCGAGGGTGCAGAGCCACTGTTGCTGCTGGATCTGGAACAGGACCAGGCGGTGTTGCTGCGCGAGCCGGCCACGGTGCTGGTGGAACGGCTGGCACAGGGCTTCGAGCATCTGTATCTGGACGCATTGCAGCCGGCACAGCTGCAGGCACTGGCGGGTGACCGCACGCGACTGCCGCTGCGTCCGCTGCTGTGGCAATGGGCAC
>NZ_QAIJ01000176.1:0-2661 GCF_003060985.1 Stenotrophomonas sp. HMWF023 | reverse complement strand
CATGAACACCGGAAAACAGCCCCCGCCCTGCACGCCCCGCATCACCCGTTTTTCGCCTGCGATTAACCGCGCCAGGACCACGGTGGACCTGCGCCGGCATCCCCGCCGCCGCGCTTCCCTCGTCCCCTTGGAATACGATCATGGCCAACCAGCAGAACCGTCATCCCGGCAAGGAACAGCAGGGCAAAACACCGCAGGACCAGCAGCGCCAGCAGCAACAGCAACAGCAGCCGAACGAGCAGCAGAAGAAGAATCCGCAACAGGGTTCCATGAAGAACCCGCAGCAGCGTTGATGCAGCCAGGGGCCAGAGCCCGTGCTACGGGATCTGGTCCCGCTGTCGCCGGTCGATTCAATCGGGAATCGGCAGCGACCAGGTCTCCTTGACCTCTTCCATCACGATGTAGCTCTTCGATTCACGCACATGGGGCAGGGTCAGCAGGGTGCTGCCAAGCAACTTGCGATACGAGGCCATCTCGCTGATCCGCGCCTTCAACAGGTAATCGAAATCGCCCGACACCAGATGGCATTCCAGTACGTTGGGCAGCTTCAGTGCCGCACGCCGGAACTCCTCGAAGATGTCACCGGATTTGTAGGCCAGGCTGATCTCCACGAACACCAGCAGGCTGGCTTTCAGCGCCGACGGGTCCAGGTGGGCGTGATAGCCGGTGATCACCGCTTCGCGCTCCAGCCGGCGCACGCGCTCGGTGCACGGGGTGGTCGACAGACCAACCCGTTCGCCCAGCTCGGTGAAGGAAATGCGGCCTTCGCCCTGCAGGATACGCAGGATCTTGCGGTCGATCTTGTCCAGTTCGCGGGGGCGGGTGGTCATGGCCGTCAACCTCGAGGAATGAATCAGAGGAAAATATCCTGCCTGCATTCCTAAAATCAGGCAAATCACCTAGGAACGGAAGAATATACTTCCCCGATTATGGCCCCTGCGCACCCAAACGCAGGGAATGATCGGGTTGGAGAATTTCCATGCGAGTCCTAGTTCTCGGCAGCGGCGTGATCGGCACCACCAGTGCCTGGTACCTGCGACAGGCCGGGTTTGAAGTCACGGTCGTCGACCGCCAGCCCGGTCCCGCGCTGGAAACCAGCTTCGCCAATGCCGGCCAGCTGTCCTTCGGCTACACCTCGCCGTGGGCCGCCCCGGGCGTACCGAAGAAGGCCATCGGCTGGCTGTTCGAAAAGCACGCACCGCTGGCGATCAAGCCGGGCATGGACCTGGCCCAGTACCGTTGGCTGTGGCAGATGCTGCGCAACTGCACCCACGAGCGCTACGCGATCAACAAGGCGCGCATGGTGCGCATGTCCGAGTACAGCCGCGACTGCCTGAACGAGCTGCGCGCGCAGATCGGCATCGATTTCGAAGGGCGCGACCTGGGCACCACCCAGCTGTTCCGTACCCAGCAGCAGCTGGATGCATCGGCGCAGGACATCGAGATCCTGGCCCAGTACGGCGTGCCGTACGAAGTGCTGGATCGCGCCGGCATCATCAAGGCCGAGCCCGCGCTGGCCCACGTCGATGGCTTGGTCGGCGCGCTGCGCCTGCCGCGCGACCAGACCGGAGATTGCCAGCTGTTCACCCGCCGCCTGGCGCAGATGGCGGCCGAAGCGGGGGTCGAGTTCCGCTACGACCAGGACATCACCGGCGTGGAATTCGACGGTGACCGCATCACCGGCGTACGCATCGGCGGCAAGCTGGAAACCGCGGACCGCTTCGTGGTCGCACTGGGCAGCTATTCGCCGGCACTGGTTGCGCCGCTGGGCATGCGCCTGCCGGTGTATCCGCTGAAGGGCTACTCGCTGACCCTGCCGATCACCGACCCGGCGATGGCGCCCACCTCCACCATCCTCGATGAGAGCTACAAGGTGGCGGTGACCCGCTTCGACAACCGCATCCGCGTCGGCGGCATGGCCGAAGTGGCTGGTTTCGACCTGTCGCTGTCGCCGCGCCGCCGCGAGACGCTGGAACTGGTGGTGCGCGATCTGTACCCGAAGGGCGGTGACCTGGCCAAGGCCGAGTTCTGGACCGGCCTGCGCCCGGCCACGCCGGACGGCACGCCGGTGATCGGCGCTACGCCGTTCCGCAACCTGTTCCTCAACACCGGCCACGGCACGCTGGGCTGGACCATGGCCTGCGGCTCGGGCCGCTACCTGGCCGACCTGATGAGCGCGCGCCAGCCGCAGATCAGCACCGAAGGCCTGGATATCTTCCGCTACGGCCAGTACCGCCACGCCCCGCAACATGAGAACCGCACATGCGTCCTGCCCGCGCGCTGATCGATCTGGGCGCACTGCGCAGCAACTACCGCCTGGCCCGTGAACTGGGCGGTGGCAAGGCGCTGGCGATCATCAAGGCCGATGCCTATGGCCACGGTGCGGTGCGCTGCGCGCAGGCGCTTGAAGGTGAGGCTGACGGCTTCGGCGTGGCCACGATCGAAGAGGCGCTGGAGCTGCGCCAGGCCGGTATCCGTGCACCGATCCTGCTGCTGGAAGGGATCTTCGAGCCCAGCGAAATGGCGCTGGTGGCCGAGCATGACCTGTGGTTCTCGGTGGGCTCGCCGTGGCAGCTGGAAGCACTGGCCGCGTTCGACAGCCCGCGTCCGCTGACGGTATGGCTGAAGCTGGACAGTGGCATGCACAGGCTTGGCCTGGAC
>NZ_QAIJ01000175.1:13070-44503 GCF_003060985.1 Stenotrophomonas sp. HMWF023 | reverse complement strand
CCAGGCCGAGGCATGGGAGGCCAGCCAGCGTGGCGACCACGTCGCCATCGTTACCCCCACCGCCAGCGGCAAGTCGCTGTGCTACACCCTGCCGGTGGTCAGCGCTGCCATGCAGGACAAGGCCAAGGCGCTGTACCTGTTCCCCACCAAGGCACTGGCGCAGGACCAGGTGGCCGAATTGCTGGAGCTCAACCGCGCCGGCGACCTCGGGGTGAAGGCCTTCACCTTCGACGGCGACACCCCCGGCGACGCGCGGCAGGCGATCCGCCTGCATGGCGACATCGTGGTCTCCAACCCGGACATGCTGCACCAGGCGATCCTGCCGCATCACACCAAGTGGGCGCAGTTCTTCGAGAACCTGCGCTACATCGTCATCGACGAAGTACACACCTATCGCGGCGTGTTCGGCAGCCATGTCACCAACGTGCTGCGCCGGCTCAAGCGCATCTGCGCGTTCTACGGGGTGCAACCGCAGTTCATCCTGTGCTCGGCCACCATCGGCAACCCGCAGGCGCATGCCGAGGCGCTGATCGAAGCACCGGTCACCGCCATCACCGAATCCGGTGCACCCAGCGGGCCGAAGCAGGTGCTGCTGTGGAATCCGCCGGTGATCAACCCCGACCTGGGCCTGCGTGCCTCGGCGCGCTCGCAGAGCAACCGCATCGCCCGCATCGCGATCAAATCCGGGCTGAAGACGCTGGTGTTCGCGCAGACCCGGCTGATGGTGGAGGTGCTGACCAAGTACCTGAAGGACATCTTCGATCACGATCCGCGCAAGCCACCACGCATCCGCGCCTACCGCGGCGGCTACCTGCCCACCGAGCGCCGCGAGACCGAGCGTGCGATGCGTGCCGGCAACATCGACGGCATCGTCAGCACCTCGGCGCTGGAACTGGGCGTGGATATCGGCAGCCTGGACGTGGTGATCCTCAACGGTTACCCCGGCAGCGTGGCTGCCACCTGGCAACGCTTCGGCCGCGCCGGACGCCGCCAGCAGCCCGCGCTCGGAGTGATGGTGGCCAGTTCGCAGCCACTGGACCAGTACGTGGTGCGCCATCCGGACTTCTTCGCCGAGGCGTCGCCGGAACACGCACGCATCGCGCCCGACCAGCCGTTGATCCTGTTCGATCACATCCGCTGCGCAGCGTTCGAACTGCCGTTCCGGGTCGGCCATGGCTTCGGCCCGATCGATCCTGAAGTGTTCCTGGAAGCACTGGCCGAAACCGAGGTCATCCACCGCGAAGGCGAACGCTGGGAGTGGATCGCCGACAGCTATCCGGCCAACGCGGTCAGCCTGCGCGCGGTGGCCGATGGCAACTTCGTGGTGGTCGACCGCAGCGATGGCCGCCAGCAGATCATCGCCGAAGTGGACTACTCCGCTGCCGCGCTGACCCTGTACGAAGGCGCCATCCACATGGTGCAGTCCACGCCCTACCAGGTGGAAACGCTGGACTGGGAAGGCCGCAAGGCCTACGTCACCCGCACCCACGTGGACTACTACACCGACAGCATCGACTTCACCAAGCTCAAGGTGCTGGACCGTTTCGATGGCGGCGTGGCCGGCCGTGGTGATTCGCACCATGGCGAAGTGCACGTGGTGCGCCGCGTGGCCGGTTACAAGAAGATCCGCTACTACACCCACGAGAACATCGGCTACGGCCCGGTCAACCTGCCCGACCAGGAACTGCACACCACCGCGGTGTGGTGGCAGCTGCCGCAGGCGCTGCTGCTGCGCGCCTTCGCCAGCAAGCAGGATGCGCTGGATGGGTTCCTCGGCGCCGCCTATGCACTGCACATCGTAGCCACGGTGGCGGTGATGGCCGATGCGCGCGACCTGCAGAAGTCGGTGGGCAACGGCGATGGCACCTGGATCGCGATTGCCGACCAGAGCGGGCGCGGCCAGCTGCGGGGCAGCGATGGCGAGCCTGGCGCGGTGGAACTGCTGCAGGAATTCGTGCCGACCGTATACCTGTACGACAACTTCCCCGGTGGCGTCGGCCTGAGCGAGCCGCTGTGGCAGCGCCAGGCCGAGCTGGTGCAGCGCGCGCGCGAACTGGTACAGCGCTGCGACTGCAAGGCGGGTTGCCCGGCCTGCGTCGGTCCGGTGCTGGCCGCGCAGGAACAGGATGAAACCTCGCCGCGTGCGCTGGCGCTGCGCGTGCTCGACCTGTTCGATGCGCAGGCCTGCCAGCAGGTGGCCGATGTGGTGGTGAGCACGCGCGACCCGATGGAGCTGATCGCCCCATGAGCCTGAGCCTGGACAAGCTGCGGCTGCTTCGCAAGCAGGCGGGTGACCCGAAAGCAGCCACGCCTGCCGCGCCGACGCAGCAGACGCCGCCGGCACTGATGGCCGCCAACGATGCGCGGCAGCCACCGGCCGAGCGTTCGGTGTTTGCCTGGGTGGAACAGGAGATCCGCCACAAGCCGACCGGCACGGCCACGCCTGCGCCGGCAACACTGCGACGGCCCGAGGTCGGCAGCCTGCATCGCCTGCTCGGCATGCGCTCGCGGGGTGGCCCTGCGCCGGCACGCGCCAGCGCGCAAGATCGCCAACTGCCCGGCAACGAGATTGCGCCCGGCCTGTTCCTGATCGAGTCACTGCTGCCGCAGCCGATTCCCGCCATGCCGCTGTCGCTGGCCTTCGCCAAGCGCGAGGGTGAGCACGTGGCTGCGCGCGACCTGCTGTTCTTCGATACCGAGACCACCGGCCTGGCCGGCGGCACCGGCACCCGCGCCTTCATGATCGGCGCCGCCGACTGGCATGTGTGCCCGCAGCGTGGCGAAGGCCTGCGCATCCGCCAGCTGCTGATGTCGACGATGGCTGCCGAGGAGGAGATGCTGGCCGCTTTCGCCAGCTGGCTGCAGCCGCATACCGTGTTCTGCAGCTACAACGGCCGCAGCTACGATGCCCCACTGCTGAAGACACGCTATCGGCTGGCCCGCCAGGCCGATCCCATCACCGCGCTGGACCATGTCGACCTGCTGTATCCCACTCGCCGCCGTTACCGCGGTACGTGGGAGAACTGCAAGCTGTCCACCATCGAGCGGCAACTGCTGCGCGTGGTGCGCGAAGATGACCTGCCCGGCTCGGAAGCCCCCGCCGCATGGCTGCGTTACCTGCGTGGCGGTGATGCGGTGAATCTGCGCCGGGTGGCCGACCACAACCACCAGGACGTGGTGACCCTGGCCCTGCTGCTGCAGCGGTTGGTGCGGGAAGAGCAGCGCGAACGGGAGACCCTGGCGCTGGTAAGCGGATGAACGGAGAGGGCGGATCCAGGCCGCGTTGACATCACTGACACAGGGCTCGGCGACACTGCCGCTACTGAACACCACCCAGGAGTACTGCCATGCGTCGATCCCCCCTGTTGCTGCTTGCGGCCATCCTGCCGCTGGCCGCCTGCAGCCATGCCGGTGGCAACGCCTCCGCCGATGCCGGCAGCCTGCCAGCCAAGGTGTCCGATGGTCCGCAGGAGTGCCGCCCCGAGGCGCTGGACGCATTCACCGGCAAGACCGCCGACGAAGCGACGATCAAGAAGCTGGTGGCCGACAGTGGCGCGCGCAACGCACGCGTGGTCAAACCGGGGATGGCGGTGACCATGGACTTCCGCCAGGACCGGGTGACCGTGCAGGTGGACGCGCAGAACCGTATCGAACGCGCCAGCTGCGGTTGATGGGGTAGCGCCGGGCCCTGCCCGGCGGATTCCATTCGCATACGCGCCGCTGCGGGCGCCGGGCATGGCCCGGCGCTCCGCTCTGTCAGAGCCGCTCGGCCTTGCCGCTGGCCAGCGCACGCGCGATGACCTGCTCTGCCTGCTTCGCTGCCTGTGCCTGCAGCCGTGCCTGACGCTCACCCAACGCGGCCTGTTGACTGCCCAGTGCCGCCTGCTGGCTTCCCAGCGCGGCCTGCTGGCTGGCGAGTCGGCTCATCTCGCGGCTACGCTCGGACTGCAGCGCCTGGTTGCGGGCAACCTGTGATGCGCGCTGTGCTTCGGCCGCAGCCTTGCGTGCAATCGCCGCATCATCCACCGCGCCGCGTGTAGCCCGCGCCGCTTCGGCTGCCGCTTCGCGATTGATGTCGCGATCGTTGATCGCACTGCGTGCAGCCCGTGCGGCGGCGAGGGCGATTTCACGCGCCTCTTCGCCCTGCAGCCTGCCCAGCTCGCCCTGCTCGCGGCCGAGCTGGCCCTGCTGACGACCCAGCACACTCTGCTGGCGCCCCAGTTCACTCTGCTGGCGGCTCAGGTCGACAGCGCCGGCATAGGCACGCTGCAACGACTGGATCAGCATCGGATCGCGCACGACGTAGCGCTTGTCGCCCTGGCGGAACCATAGGGCGGGGCCGTCACCAAGCCGGCTGCGCGCCTGCATCACATCGTCCATGCCGGCATTGGCGAACGCCTGGCCGTGATCAACGAGGACGAAGGCCTGCTGTGGCGGCGTACCCAGATTCAGCTGGCCATGGGTGACGATGGTGGTCTGCGAGTGCGCATGGGTGCCTGCGTCCTGCTCCTCGTCTTCATTGACGTCGGCAGGTTCCTCAGGCTCGGCGGGTTCTGCCGGCTCGGCCCAGTCGGCCGGCTCTGCCGGTACCGCTGCGGCAGGCGGCGCTGCCGGTGCCGGGGGTGCTGCGGGCGGCGGCGGCGCAGTCACAGCGCGCGGCGGTGCCGGCGGCGCGGGCGGGACCGGCGCGGCCACCAGGCGCATCGGCGCCACACCCACGGCCAACACCACCAGGGTCAAGCCAACGGCCAGCAGGCGCGGGCACGCCCGATGCGACTGCAGCGAGAGCAGGCGGCGCTTGAGGCTGGTGGTGCTGGGCGCTGCGCTGGCCACGCCGAGGTGCGGCTGCGGCTCCACACCCAGCTGCAGCAACAGGCGGCCATAGGCATGGCGGCTGGCACCATGCTGGCCGACCACGGCCGCATCCACCGCTTCCTCGCGGGCCTGGGCATATTCGCGCACGGCCAGGCGCAACAGTGGATGGAAAAAGAACAGGTGCTGGGCCAGGGCCGGCAGCAGTCCCCATTGCAGGTCACGACGCTGCAGGTGCTGCAGTTCGTGGGTCAGCGCCAGATCCAGCGCATCGCCCTGCAGCGCGTTCATTCCCGCCGGCAGCAGCAGCACCGGACGGAACGGCCCGACCAGCTGCGGCGCGTCGACCTGGTCGCTCATCCACAGGCGCGGCGCGCTGCGCAGGCCGTGCGCATCAGAGGCCAGCTGCAGCGCCTGCACCAGCGCTTGGTCCTCGCACGGATACGACGCAGCCAGCAGCGCGCGGCAACGGCGCCATTCGCCGAAGGTCCGCAGCGCCATCAGCAGTACGCCGGACATCCACAGCGCAGCCAGTGCCAATGCCCACCAGGCCACCGGCGTGCTGCCGATATCGCCCATCGGCGTGTTCGCCAGCAGGTGCGCCGATGCCTCCGGTGCCATCGTATACATCGCGTCCGCGGCAAGATCCACGGTCGTCATTGCCACCGCATCGGGTGCGGGCAGCCAGGCCAGCTGCAGCGGCTGGCTCCACAACAGGCCGACTACGGCCTGCAGCGACACCAGCCACCACAAGCGGCAACGGGTGGCCGCCGACAGCGTCGGCAGCGTGCGGCACAGCAGGTACACCAGCGCCACCAGCAACACGGTCTGCAGGCTGGTCCAGCCCAGCCGCTCCAGCATCGGAATCAACATCGAGGTATCCATGGCTCAGTCCTCCTGGCGACGCGATTGCAGTTCGGCCACCAGCGCTTCCAGTTCGGCCAGTTCGTTGTCGCTGACCTTCTGCCGCTGCGACAGGTACGCCACGAACGGCGAGACCGAGCCCTGCAGGGTGTTGTCGACGAACTGGGCGACGGCGCCCTGCAGCACGCTCTCCGGGCCACGGGTGGGCTGGTAGCGGTAGACGCCCTGCTGCTGCCGGCGCTGCAGGTAACCCTTGGCACGCAGGCGCTCCATCATCGTCAACACGGTGGAGCGGGCCAGTCCGCGCGGTTCGCCATAGCCGCTGGCGACCTCGCCGACGCTGGCCGGTGCCTGCTCATCCACATACTGCAGCAGGGCCAGTTCCTGGTCCCCGATGGTCTTGCCACGCATGACAACACTCCATTGACTACACGTGTCGCTACTGTTGCCATGACGACACCTGTAGTCAACCCCCCGGAAGTCATGGGCCGACGAACGGTAGGGCGCGCGGCCGGCTTAAACCTTTTGCTCCTGGCGCGCATCCGACCCATGTCCTGTCCCCTGCGGCAGCCGTCATCGCCGCCGATCTTCCTGCCCTCCGGGATCCCGCATGCCTCGCCAGACGCTACCAACCCTGCTCATGATCATCAGCCTGCTGCCCTTCGCCGCCGTCTCCGCCAACCAGGACCAGGCCAACGACCAGACCCGCCGTTTCATCCGCCAGACCATGCAGGAACAGCGCATCCCGGGCCTGCAGCTCGCCGTGGTCAAGGATGGCCAGGTGGTGCTGTCGGAAACCTACGGGCTGGCCAACGTCGAGAACGGCGTGGTCGCTACCCGCAGCACGCGGTTCCCGCTCAACTCGGCCAGCAAATCCTTCACCGGCGTCGCCATGGCGCAGCTGGCACAGGACGGACAGGTGGATCTCGACGCGCCGGTCTCGCGCTATCTGGAAGACCTGCCCGTGAGCTGGGGCGCGGTACGCGTGCGCCAGCTGCTCGCCCACACCTCCGGCCTGCCCGACATTCTCGATGCAGAAGGACTGCTGGGCGGTGGCTCGGAACAGGCGGCATGGCAGGCAGTCAGTGCGCTGCCGGCAGAGGCTGCGGCGGGCGAGCGCTTCCAGTACAACCAGACCAACTACGTGCTGCTGGCGCGGATCATCGCGCAGCAATCCGGCATGCCCTACGAACGCTTCCTGGCCACCCGCCAGTTCTCCACCGCGCGCATGGCACGCACCACGTTTGGCGACAGCTACGACCTGATTCCGGATGCGGCGACGATGTACAGCTACCTGCCACGCGCAACCGATGCGAAGGATGCGACGCCACGGCTGTCGCACTGGTTCTACGACATGCCGCCCAGCCTGTGGGCCGGTGGCGGCATCCTCACCACGGCCGATGACACTGCGCGCTGGTTGGTTGCATTGCAGGATGGTCGCCTGCTGGAGCAGCGCGCGATGCAGCAGATGTGGACGGGCGAGCGCCTCAACGATGGCAGCACCGGCGACTGGGCCGCAGGCTGGCCGGTGTTCAACACCGCGCCCGACCTGCAGGTGGGTGGCATGGGCGGTGCGCGCTCGGCCTTCATCGTCTATCCCGAGCGCGACCTCGCCGTTGTCGTGCTGACCAATCTGGTCGGCGCCAATCCGCAGCAGTTCATCCCGCGGATTGCCGGTTTCTATTCTGCCGCGCGCTAACCGCGCGGCCCGCCCATCACCGGCAGAATCACCCCGCTGATGTAGCTGGCGCAGGCCGGTGAGGCCAAAAACACATAGGCCGGCGACAATTCTTCCGGCTGTGCCGGCCGGCCCATGTCGCTGTCCTTGCCGAACTCGGCCACGTCCTTCGCCTGCTTGTCGGCGGGATTCAACGGCGTCCACACCGGGCCCGGCGCCACGCAGTTGACCCGGATGCCGCGTGGCAACAGCTGGCTGGCCAGCGCCTTGGTGAACGCATGGATCGCACCCTTGGTGGCCGAGTAATCGATCAGTGCCTTACTGCCGAACAGGCCGGTTTCCGAACCGGTGTTGATGATGCTGGCGCCCTCGCCCAGATGCGGCAGCACAGCGCGCGCCATCTGGATGTAGCCGCCGATGTTGGTCTGCAGGGTTTCCTGCAGGTGTGCATCTTCCAGGTCTTCCAACCGTTCGCAGTGCAGCTGGAACGCCGCATTGTTGACCAGGATGTCGATGCCACCGAAGGCCTTGGCCACCTGTTTCACGGCCTTGTTGCAGAAGCGCGGGTCGCGCACGTCGCCGGCGATCACCACGCAGCGGCCACCCTCCTTCTCCACGTGCTGACGAGTGAGCTCGGCATCCTTGGCTTCATCCAGATGCAGCACGGCAACGTCGGCGCCTTCGCGGGCGAACAGCACCGCCACCGCGCGGCCGATGCCGGAATCACCACCGGTAATGATCGCGCGCATGCCCTGCAGCTTGCCGCTGCCGACGTAGTCCGGTGCCAGGAAGCGCGGTGCCAGTTCCAGCGCGTGCTCATGGCCGGGCTTGGCCAGTTGCTGCGCCGGCATCGTCTCCGGCTGACGGCGTGGGCCAGCCTGGGTGGCGGTCTTCTTTGTCGGCTTTTTCGTTGACTTCTTTGCTGCGCGTACGTCCTTCGCTTTTTCCTGATCCTGCAGGCGCCGCTGCCGCGCTGCGACACGTGCCGCGCGCGGATCGGAAGCGGCGGCCTTGCGGGTCGCGGTCTTCACCACGCGCGGACGCTCGGACGTGGTGGCTTCGGCGGCGGCTGGCGCGGCCTGGGTGCCTTTGCGCACCTTCGGCGATGCCTTGCGGCGGGCGGGGGTCTTCCTGGTGGTGGCCATGCAGGTCTCCTCGGGGGGATTAGGGTTGCCGGCCAGCGGCCGGCACTACCGGGGCGCGTGCGCCGCAGTACCGGGGGCGGCGTGCGCCGCTCGTGCAGTGTCTCCACGCAGGCTGTTGGCGGCAGTGAGCGCGCCGTGTCCATCGCGTGCACGGCATTCATTCCGCCACCACGCCTGTCGTCGCACCCTGCAGGCCACAACACGAGGAACTCCCCCATGAAACATGCCATTGCCACCGCCGCCGTCTGCTTCGCTCTCGCCGCCTGCAGCAGCAGCCCAGTCGCCCAGATCCAGCCCATCGATGGCGTGATTTCCGGTCAGTGCCATTCCGACATGGTGCGCGGCGCGGTCGGCCTGGCAGCATCGGATGCCACCGTCGAGCGCGCCCGCGTCGACAGCGACAGCCTGCACGTGCAGGTGCTGCGTCACGACGGTCCGCGCGTGCCGCCAGCCAGCGAAGGCGGTGAGCGCCTGACCATCGAAAAGGGCCGCACCAACAACATCACCGCGATCTATTGCGGCTGAGTTGCCTTGCGGCTGAGCCGCCGGGCGCGGCGCAGGACCTTCAGTGTCGCCTGTTCCCACTGCCGCGGGCCGCGCAGGCCCGCCAGCGAGGCCAGCTCACCGCGCTCCCACCCGGCGAACACGCACGGGTCGATATAGGCCTTGCGGCATACCGCAGGGGTATTGCCCAGCCGTGCCGCCACTTGGCACACCACTTCGCGCTGCGCCTTGGCCAGCGCGCGCTGGCTTGCCGGTTCTGGCAGCTCGGTGGCGGCGAAGGTCTGCACGGCGGCCAGCGTTCCGCCCCAGGTGCGGAAGTCCTTGGCGGTGAAGTCTTCGCCCATCACTTCGCGGAGGTAGTCGTTCACCGCGCCGGAGTCCACCGGCTGCACCTCGCCCGCGTCGTCGCGGTACTGGAACAGGGCCTGCCCGGGCAGCTGCTGCACGCTGCGCACCAGCGCGCCCAGCCGACGGTCGCCCACCGTCACCTCATGCAACTGGCCGGACTTGCCACGGAAGCGCATGCGCACCCGGCCACCCCGAAGCAGGTCCAGGTGACGGTTGCGCAGCGTTGTCAGGCCGTACGACTTGTTCTCCTGCGCATAGGTCTCGTTGCCCACCCGCACCAGCGTGTCGGCGAGCAGCGCGACCACCACCGCCAGCACCTTCTCGCGTGGGAAGCCACTGCGCTTGAGGTCGCGGCCGAGGCGCCGTCGCAGCGCCGGCAACGCTTGGCCGAAGGCGATGATGCGGTCGAACTTGCCGGCATCACGCACCGCCGCCCAGTCGGAGTGGTAGCGGTATTGCTTGCGCCCCCGTGCGTCGCGGCCGGTGGCCTGCAGATGGCCGTTGGCATGGGCGCAGATCCACACGGCGGTGTAGGCCGGGGGCACGGCCAGCGAGCGGATGCGCTGCAGTGTGGCGGCATCGCGTATGGCATGACCGTCGGCATCGCGATAGGAGAAGCCTTTGCCAGCGCGGACGCGGCTGAAACCGGGCTGTGTGTCATCGACGTAGCGCAGGCCGGCGGCGCGCGCGGCCTGGCGTTCGGGTGTAGGGGTGGCTGGCATGCCGTCAGTCTGCCGAGCGGCGCGGCGCGGCCACGTCAATAACGCAAGACAAACACGTGAGGGTGGGTTCGCCGCTATGCTCGGCCTTTCACCTTCCCTTCCATTCCGGAGTCATGATGTCGTTCCCGATCCGCGCCCGTTCCCTCTCCGCCCTGCTGCTGCCGGCCGTGCTGGCCCTGACCGCCTGCCAGGCGCCGTCGCTGGATGAGCAGGACTCGGCCACCGCCCACGCACAGCAGGCCGCCGAGGCTGCCAAGGCTCCGGCCGACGAAGCCGGCAAGGCCACCGAAGCACCGCCGGTCGGCAACTGCGACGCCAGCCAGGTGCAGAGCCTGGTCGGCCAGGCCTACACCGATGCGCTGGGCAAGCAGGCCCAGGAAGACTCCGCCGCGACCCAGCTGCGCGTACTGCACCCCAATGACGTCACCACGATGGAGTTCGTGGGCGACCGCCTGAACATCGAGGTGGACGCAAAGGACGTGGTCAGCGGCGTCCGCTGCGGCTGACCCATCCCGCGCCGGCAAGCGTTTGCCGGCGCTTTGGTTGCGGCTGCAACCGTGTATTGCGGCGTTGCAGCAACCTGTGATCTAGTCGAGGCATCCGGTGGCCTCACGATGCGCTCCAGGGATTGAGCGGGCAGGAGTGTCCCCGTTCATTTCAATCTGCATCGAGGTAGAGATGGCCCCCCGCAACCGCCAAGGGCTTTACGACCCGCGCTCCGAGCGCGATGCCTGTGGATTTGGCATGGTCGCCCAGCTCGACGACCAGCCTTCGCGCCTGTTGGTCGATACCGCAATCGCCGCGCTTTCGCGGATGACCCACCGTGGTGGTGTCGCCGCCGACGGCCTGACCGGTGATGGCTGCGGCCTGTTGCTGCGCCGCCCCGATGCCTTCCTGAAACTGCTGGCCAGCGAAGCGGGCATCGCCGTCGGCGCGCGCTTCACTGCCGGCCTGGTGTTCCTGCCGCACGATGCCGACGCCGCGCAGGCCTGCCGCACACAGCTGCAGCAGCAGATCGAGGCGGTCGGCTGCAAGGTGGCCGGCTGGCGCGAGGTGCCGACCGACGACAGCGTCTGTGGGCAACTGGCGCGCGATACCCTGCCGCGCATCGAACAGGTGTTCGTCGATGCCGGCGTCGGTCAGGATGACGCCGGCTTCGGCCTGGCCCTGTTCCTGGCCCGTCGCCGCAGCGAACAGCTGCTGCGCGCGCACGCCGACTACTACGTCACCACGCTCAGCCCCAACGCCATCAGCTACAAGGGCATGGTGCTGCCGGACAAGCTCAGCCGTTTCTTCCCGGACCTGCAGCGTCGTGAACTGGCCTCCAGCGCCATCGTGTTCCATCAGCGCTTCTCCACCAATACGCTGCCGCGCTGGCCGCTGGCACACCCGTTCCGGATGCTCGCCCACAATGGCGAGATCAACACCATCGAAGGCAACCGCCGCTGGGCGCAGGCGCGCAGCAAGGTGTGGAAGACGCCACGCTTCGACATCGGCGAATTCGACCCGGTCATCTCCATGCATGGCTCGGATTCGCAGAGTCTGGACAACATGCTGGAACTGATGGTGTCCGCTGGCATGGAACTGATCCAGGCACTGCGCATCCTGGTACCGCCGGCCACGCAGTCGCTGGAATTCAAGGACCCGGACCTGGCCGCGTTCTACGAATTCCACGGCCTCAACAGCGAACCGTGGGACGGCCCGGCCGGCATCGTCGCCTGCGACAGCCGCTACGCCGTGTGTACCCTCGACCGCAATGGCCTGCGTCCGGCGCGCTGGATGCTGACTGCCGATCGCCACTTCCTGGTAGCTTCCGAAGCGGGCGTCTGGGAAGTCCCGACCGAGCGCGTGGTGCGCAAGGGCAAGCTCGGCCCGGGCGAGATGATCGCCATCGACCTCAAGCGCGGTGACCTGCTCGATTCAGAAGCCATCGATCGCATCAACCGCGGCCGTGCACCGTACAAGCAGTGGCTGCAGCAGGGCGTCACCTATCTGCAGACCGAACTGATCGATCCGTCGCTGGTGGAAGAGCCGTTCGACGAAAGCACCCTGCGCAGTTACCACAAGCTGTATCAGCTCAGCAGCGAGGAAGTGGAGCAGGTGCTGCGGCCGCTGGCCGAGACCGAACAGGAAGCCACCGGCTCGATGGGCGATGACACGCCGATGGCCGTGCTCAGCCAGCGCAGCCGTCCGCTGTACGACTACTTCCGCCAGGCCTTCGCGCAGGTCACCAACCCGCCGATCGACCCGCTGCGCGAAGACTGCGCGATGTCCCTGTCCACCCAGCTCGGCAAGGAGACCAACATCTTCCATGCCGGCCCGGAGACGGTGAACCACGTCATCCTCAATTCGCCGGTGCTGAGCCAGCGCAAGCTGCGCCAGCTGCTGAAGATGGACCAGTACGTACAGGCCAACCGCCTGCTCGATCTGTCCTACAGCGAAGAGGAAGGCCTGCGTGCAGGCATCGAGCGCATCTGCGCCGAAGCCGAACAGGCCGCGCGCGATGGCATGGTGATGCTGCTGCTGTCCGACCGCTACCCGGTGGCCGGGCGGCCGATGGTGCATGCACTGCTGGCCACCAGTGCGGTCCACCACCACCTGTCACGCCTGGGCCTGCGCTGCGACGTCAACCTGATCGTCGAGACCGGCACCGCGCGCGACGCGCACCACATGGCCTGCCTGCTCGGCTTCGGTGCCACGGCGGTGTACCCGTACCTGGCCTACCAGACCCTGTTCGACCTGGGTCGTCGCGGCATCCTCAAGCTCAGCAAGGGCGGCGAGCAGTCGCAGATCGGCCGCCGCTACCGCAAGGGCATCTACAAGGGCCTGTCGAAGATCATCTCGAAGATGGGCATCTGCACCGTGGCCAGCTATCGCGGTGCGCAGCTGTTCGAGATCATCGGCCTGGAGCCGGAGGTCGTCGACCTGTGCTTCCCCGATACCGCCTCGCGCATCGGCGGCGCCGGCTTCGCTCGCCTGGATGCCGACGCGCGTGAACTGTGCGCGCAGGCTTGGGATGCACAGCAGGGCGTGGATGTCGGCGGCCTGCTGAAGTATGTGCACGGCGGCGAATACCACATGTACAACCCGGACGTGGTGACCACCCTGCAGCGCGCGGCGCGCAGCGGTGACCCGCGTGCGTGGCAGCAGTACTGCGATGCCGTGCATGCGCGGCCACCCTCGGCGCTGCGCGATCTGCTGCAGCTGGTGCCGGCGGCGACGCCGACACCATTGGACGACGTCGCACCGGCCAGCGATCTGTTCCCGCGCTTCGATACCGCAGCGATCAGTCTCGGCGCGCTCTCGCCCGAGGCGCATGAAGCGCTGGCGATTGCGATGAACCGCCTCGGCGGCCGCAGCAATTCCGGCGAAGGTGGCGAAGACCCGGCGCGCTATGGCACCGACAAGCGCAGCAAGATCAAGCAGGTGGCCTCGGGCCGCTTCGGCGTCACCGCCGAATACCTGGTGAATGCCGAAGTGCTGCAGATCAAGGTCGCCCAGGGCGCCAAGCCCGGCGAAGGCGGTCAGCTGCCCGGACACAAGGTCAATGAACTGATCGCGCGGCTGCGCTATGCCAAGCCCGGCATCGGCCTGATCTCGCCGCCGCCGCACCACGACATCTACTCCATCGAAGACCTGGCGCAGCTGATCTATGACCTCAAGCAGGTCAACCCGACCGCGCTGGTGTCGGTGAAGCTGGTCAGCCATGCCGGTGTAGGCACGATCGCTGCCGGCGTGGTCAAGGCCGGTGCCGACCTCATCACCATTTCCGGCCACGACGGCGGCACCGGTGCGTCGCCGGTCAGTTCGATCCGCTATGCCGGCGTGCCGTGGGAACTGGGCATCGCCGAGGCGCACCAGGCATTGGTGGCCAACGACCTGCGCGGGCGCACCCTGCTGCAGACCGACGGCGGCCTGAAGACCGGCCTGGACGTGGTCAAGGCGGCGCTGCTGGGTGCGGACAGCTTCGGCTTCGGCACCGCGCCGATGATCGTGCTGGGCTGCAAGTACCTGCGCATCTGCCACCTCAACAACTGCGCCACCGGCGTGGCCACCCAGGACGAGCGCCTGCGCGAGAACCACTTCACCGGCCAGCCCGAGCGCGTGGAGAACTTCTTCCGCCTGCTGGCCGAGGAAGTACGCGGCTGGCTGTCGGTGCTGGGTGCACGCTCACTGCAGGAGATCGTCGGCCGTACCGACCTGCTGCGCCAGCTTGAGGTCTCACCTCGCGAAGACGTGCGCGTGGATCTGTCGCGGCTGCTGGCCGACGCCAGTTACCCGGGCAGCCACTGCGCCGCACAGCGCCTGTACGAATCACCGGACAGCCTGGCGACGCAGATGGACGGCCTGCTGGCCGAGGCCATCGAGCACAAGCGTGGCGGCGAACATCGCTTCCTGATCCACAACACCGACCGCAGCATCGGCACCCGCCTGGCCGGCGCCGTGGCGCGCGCTCACGGCAACCAGGGCATGGCAGAATCGCCGCTGGAGCTGCGCTTCCGTGGCAGCGCCGGGCAGAGCTTCGGCGCCTTCAACGTCGGCGGCCTGCACCTGGAAGTGGAAGGTGAAGCCAACGACTACGTCGGCAAGGGCATGGCCGGTGGCCGCCTGGTAGTGCGCCCGCCGCGTGGCGCACGCTTCGAGGCACGCAGCACCGCCATCATCGGCAACACCTGCCTGTACGGCGCCACGGGAGGCGAGCTGTTCGCCGCCGGCCGTGCCGGTGAACGTTTCGCCGTGCGCAACTCCGGCGCACTGGCGGTGGTGGAAGGCGCAGGCGATCACTGCTGCGAGTACATGACCGACGGCGTGGTGCTGGTGCTGGGCAAGGTCGGCCTCAACTTCGGTGCTGGCTTCACCGGCGGCCTGGCCTACGTGCTGGATGTGGACCGCGATTTCGTTGATCGCTACAACCACGAGCTGATCGACATCCATCGCGTGTCCGCCGAGGGCTTCGAGAACTACCGCCAGCACCTGCACCGTCTGATCGGCCGTCATCGCGAGCTGACCGGCAGCATCTGGGCGCAGCAGATCATGGATGAGTTCCGCGATTACATCGGCAAGTTCTGGCTGGTCAAACCCAAGGCCGCCAGCATCGAGTCGCTGACCGAAACCCTTCGCCGCGCCGCGTAATGCAAGGGGCGCCGCCCGCAACTGGCGCCCCGGTCTCCCCACCGCTGTAGTGCCGGCCGCTGGCCGGCATCCGGAAAACACCACAGAGCCCGCCATGAGCCGCAAGCACGCCTTCCAGTTCCTCGACCTGCCCCGGACCATGCCGCAGCGCATCCCGGTCGAACTGCGCACCTCCGGCGACTGGGGTGAGCTGTACGGAAAGTTCGGCAAGGAAGATGCCCAGTACCAGGCCGGCCGCTGCCTGGACTGCGGCAACCCGTACTGCAGCTGGAAGTGCCCGGTGCACAACGCCATTCCGCAATGGCTGCAGCTGGTGCAGGAAAACCGCATCCATGAAGCGGCCACGCTATGCCACAGCACCAACCCGCTGCCGGAAGTGTGCGGCCGGGTGTGCCCGCAGGACCGTCTGTGCGAAGGCAGCTGCACGCTGGAGGAGTTTGGCGCGGTCACCATCGGCGCGGTGGAGAAGTACATCGTCGACACCGCCCTGGCCACCGGCTGGCGGCCGGACATGACCGCTGTACAGCCCACCGGCCACACGGTGGCCGTGATCGGTGCCGGGCCGGCGGGCCTGGCCTGTGCCGACCGCCTGGCGCATGCCGGCATCACCGCGGTGGTCTACGACCGCTACGAGCAGGTCGGTGGTCTGCTGCAGTTCGGCATCCCCAGTTTCAAGCTGGACAAGGATGTGATCCGCCGCCGACGCGACGTGCTTGAAGGCATGGGCGTGCAGTTCCGCCTGGGCGTGGAAATCGGCCGCGACGTCAGCCTGCAGCAGCTGCTGGACACCCATGATGCGGTATTCGTTGGTACCGGCGCCTACCGCTACACCGATGGTGGCCTCGATGGCCAGGACCTGAAGGGCGTGCTGCCGGCGCTGCCGTTCCTGGTGCAGAACAGCCGCATCGTCGGCGGCGATGATCCGCAGGGCCGGCCGATCGCCGGCTGGGAAGACCAGATCGCCCTGCCCGATCTCAATGGCAAGCGTGTGGTGGTCCTCGGCGGTGGCGACACCGGCATGGACTGCGTGCGCAGTGCGGTGCGTCTGGGCGCAGCCAAGGTCACCTGCGCCTACCGCCGCGACGAAGCCAACATGCCGGGCAGCGCGCGCGAAGTGGCCAATGCACGCGAGGAAGGCGTGCGCTTCCTGTTCAACCGCCAGCCGCTGTCGATCGAAGCCGGCGCCGATGACGAAGTGATCGGGGTGACGGTCATCGAGACGCGGCTGGGCGAACCCGATGCCAACGGCCGCCAGAACGCGGTGCAGATCGGGGGCAGCGAGTCGCTGCTGGAAGCGGACGTGGTGATCATCGCGTTCGGTTTCTCGCCCAGCGTGCCGTCGTGGCTGGCCGAGCATGGCGTGGAAGGCCAGGCCAACGGCCGCATCCTTGCCGGAGGCAAGGGCAAGCTGCCCTTCCAGACCGCCCATCCCCGCCTGTTCGCCGGTGGCGACGCAGTGCGCGGTGCCGACCTGGTGGTGACCGCGGTGGCCGAAGGTCGCGACGCTGCTGCCAGCATCGCGCGGTTACTGGCGCACTGACAGACCGAGCGGCATCAGCGCTGCGGCCAGGGCGGCATGCAGTGCCTGGCGGTCGACCGGCTTGGCGATGAAACGATCGATGCCAGCGTCGAGGCAGGCCTGACGGGTACTGTCGAGCACGCTGGCGGTCAACGCGATGATCGGCACCCTTGCCGCATCGGCCCGCGGATCGGCGCGGATCGCGCGGGCCAGGGCAAAGCCGTCCATGCCCGGCATGTGGCAGTCGGTGATGACCAGCGCGAACCGTTGCGTCTGCCACGCCTGCCAGGCCTGCTCGCCATTGGCGGTGGCATGCACATGCAGGCCCAGTTCCTGCAGCCGCTGGACCAGCAACTGCAGGTTGGTGGGATGGTCTTCGGCAACCAGTACCCGCACCGGCGGCAACACCTGCAGGCCAGCCGCGCCATCACGAGGCCCCGCCGATGGCGCCTCGCAGGCCGGCAGGTACAGGTCCAGCCACACCGTGGTGCCCGCGCCCGGCGTGCTGCACAGGTGCAGTTGTCCGCCCATCGACGCCGCCAGCTCCCGGCAGATCGCCAGGCCCAGGCCGCTGCCGCCGAAGCGCCGGGTGGTGGAAGCATCGGCCTGGGTAAACGCTGCGAACACCGCGCGCTGGCGCTCGCGGCTGATGCCCACTCCAGTATCGGTCACCTGCAGCCGCAGCTGCTGGCCGTGTTCGCGCTGCTGCAGCACCCGCACCTGCAGGTCCACTCCGCCCTGCAGGGTGAATTTCAGCGCGTTGCCCGCCAGGTTGAACAGGATCTGGCGCAGACGCAGCGCATCGGCCAACGACCCACGCTGCAGCGCGGGATCCACCTCGCAGCGCAGATGCAGCCCCTTGCTTGCCGCCACCGGTACCAGCAGACGCTGCACCGCCCGCAGCAGCTCGGCCAGGTCGGTGGGCAGGCACTGCGGTGGCTGTGGGCCGGACTGCAGGCGTTGGCTGTGCAGCACGTCGTCGAGGATCTGTCGCAGCATCTGCGCGGCATCATCGATGGTCGCCAGTACCTGGCGCTGGCGCGCATCCAGTGCACCGCTGCCGAAGCGCTCCAGCATTCCCAGCAGGGTGCTCATCGGCGTGCGGATCTCGTGGCTCATGGTGGCCAGGAAGTGGGTCTTCGCGGCAGCATCCTGCTCCGCATCACGCCGGGCATCGTTCAACGCCTGCGTACGTGCGCGTGCCTCGGTGACATCCATCCAGTATCCGCTCCATTCCACGCCGCTGTCGCTGCAGGCAATCGGTCGCCCGTGCGAACGTACCCAGCGCCAGCCGTTGGGGCCGCGCGTGCGGAAGGTGATGTCGATCGGCCCACGCACCAGTGCGGCGGCATCGACGCAGGCCAGCACCGAGCGGCGGTCCTGCGGATGGACGGCTGCCAGCAGGCTGCCATGGTCGACCCGCGCGGTATCCACGCTGATCCCGAACAGGGCATGCACGTCGCCGGCAATGTGGGGAACGCTGTACTCGCCGGTGCTGCTGCGCCGCGCCTGGTACACCACTGCCGGCAGGTTGGCGGTGACGTCCTGCAGGCGATGTTCCAGCGCCTGCCTGCGCAGGCCTTCGCGGTGCAGCCGCCAGTAGCCGAACGCATACACCAGACCCATCGTCAGCAGCACCAGCAGCACAGCGATCGACCCGCGCAGGGGCGACACCGGCGTGTGGCCGCGACGAGGGGACGTCACGATCCAGTGTGCCCGCAATGCCTCGCGCTGCTCCTGTGTCATGCCTGCCTGCAGCTGGTTGAAGCGGGCCACCAGATGCGCGCACGCCGGCAGTGCGGCCAATACCAGTGCGTCGCTGAAGCCGGCAGGCGCTGCCACGTCCAGCGCGTCGCCCGGCTGATTGCGCAGCGTGGCTTCCACGTCCACCAGGTTGCCCACCACCGCATCGACCTGGCCGCTGATCAGCAGCCGCAGTGCCGTGTCCAATGTCGCCACCTGCAGCAGCGGCACGGCCGCACCCGACTCCTCCAGCATCCTGGCAAGCGGCACGATGTCGAGGCTGGCCACGCCGCGACCGTGCAGTCCAGCCAGGCCGATGATCGGCAGCGCGTCGGGGCGTCGCACGATCACCTGCGGCACCTGCAGGTAGGGCACGCTGGCCATCCAGCCTTTCGGCTTCTGCTCGCGTGGCCAGCCGAGCACGGCGTGGGTCCCGGCAGGCAGCGCGGCGGCAGCCAGCGCCGTCGCAGCTACGGGTGTGGCGCGCAGCGTGGGGTACTGCTCCTGCAGCAGCGCCAGGTAGACCGCCACCAGGCCCTGTGGCGTGTCGTCCAGACTGGATGACAACGGCGCACGGTCGGCGGGGTAGGCAAGCAGGATGGGGCCTTCGCACTGTCCGGCCCAGGCCTGCGCCGACAACAGCGACAGGACTACGATGCGGGCCAACGGGCCAGCGACATTCACGGTGGACATCCTCATGTCGCAGGCAGGGGCATGGCCGCATCGCGGTGCGACCTCCTGCCACGCTAGCGACGCACTTCCCAGCAACAATGAGGAAATGTGTAAAACCCTCCGAAACCGTCAATAGCGACATACACTGCCGCTTCTACCGATCCCGGAGCTTTCGATGCGCATCGGCCTGGCCGCCAACCGTCTCCATCACAACGACGCGCACGCGGCACTGTTCCGCTGGTTGCGCGCCAGCGAACCCGGGCTGCGCGAACTGGGCGTGACACTGTGTGCGGTCGGCCGTACCCACGATGCGATCCAGCGCAACGGCTTCCTTGCCGGTTACGACGGCCTGCAGCGCTATCCGTACGGTCGCGAAGGCGGGTTGATGAAGCTGGTGGCCGAAGTGGTGGGCATGGGCGCCGAGCGTACGCTGGACGGTGCGGTCTACCTGATGGATCCGGTCGACCCCTCCTCGGTGTTCCCCGAGGCGACCGCGCTCAAGCGCCAGTGTGTGATCCACGGCAAGCCTTTCATTTCCACCGTGGCCACCGCCCGCGACTGGATCGAGGTGGAGCGCATCCATGCTGGCCTGGCCGCCGATGCCGGCGCCGACGAGCTGCATGCCTTCGAAGGGCAGACACTGGCGTTGATCGCGCACGATGCGATGAAGCCGGCCATGCTGGCGTTCGCCGATGAACACTTCGACGTGCTGGCGCGCTTCGGCGAACGTGTAGCCACCGGTACCACCGGCCAGCGCTTGAACGAGCTGGCCTGGAGCCGCGGCTGGCCCGCGGATACGGCATGGGTGACGCGCTACCAGAGCGGCCCGATGGGCGGCGATGCGCAGATTGCCGACCGCGTGCTGGAAGGTCGCTGCCAGCGTGCGATCTTCTTCGAGGATCCGCATGTGGCGCGCCAGCACGAGGCGGACATCCAGCTGCTGGAGCGGGCAGTGACTACGGTGACCGATCAGGCGGTGTGCATCACCGCTCCGCGGGTGGCGGCGCGATGGGCGGATGCTGCGGCATTGCGCGTGGGTCGATGAGGTTTTCGGCCAACGGCTGAGCCCCTCGTGGTGGCCGTTCAAATCAAAAGCTATGCTTGGCCGGACGGGATGGATTGCGCAGGGGTCGCTGCAAGTCCCCCTCCGGGGCCCGGCCCAGCCGCTGGCGGCTGTGCGTTCGGTCGCTTGCGAAGCAGTGCTTCGCAAGCAAAGCGCCCTCACCCTTGTAAGCTCGATGGCGCCATCCATGGCGCCAACGCCCCTGCATGACCCACCCGCCCGACCTCAGACAGTTTCCGTGCGCGTCCAGCCACGGAAGAGAAAAAGAAGATCAAGAGCAGCAGCGAATCGCGCGCTGCGCGCGCTTTTGTAGCCGCAGCCCATGCTCGGGTGCTCGATACCCTCTCTGGAGTGGAGCCCCTTCTGTTGAAGGGGCGCGCCGAAGGCGGGGGTAGAGGAGGAATGCGCGGGCAGCTGCTGTAGCGCGAGCGCTACAGCAGCTGCCGGAGCATGGCCTTGAGGCGTCGCCCTTCCAGCTGGAAATAGTCGCGCTGCGCGCGCCAGTCGGGGAAGCGCTGTTCCACTTCGTGCCAGAACGCCGGCGAGTGGTTGGCCTGGATCAGGTGGCAGAGTTCGTGCACCAGCACGTATTCGAACGCGGCGGGGCTGCCCAGTACCAGTGCCAGGTCCAACGCCATGCTGCCGTCGGGGGCCAGCGAGCCCCATTGCGAGGACATCACCTTCAAGCGCAGGCGGCTGGGTGCGCGCGGCAGGCCGGGCAGGTACTTCGGCAGCCAGCGGCCGACATCGGCGCGGGTCTGTGCTTCGTAGAACTCGCGCAGCAGGCGGCGCAGGGTCGCGTCGCCGCCACGGCTCGGCCATTGCACGCAGGCGCCGTGTTCGTCGATTTCCAGTCGTGCGTAGCGGCCTTCCTGCCAACGCAGCGGCAACAGTTCGCCGCGCAGCGGCAGCACACCTTCAACGCCGGGCTGCAACGCGGCGGGCAGTCCATGCCCCTGGTAAAGGCGCAGCTGCAGGCCCAGCCAGTCGCGATGCTGTTCAAGGAAACGCTCGCCCATCACCAGGCTGGCGCGCGGCGGCAACGTCAGTCGTGCACCGCGCTCATCGACGCTGAGCTTGATCCGGCGCGCGCGCGGATCGCGCACGCGCAGTACCTCGATCTCGACATCCTCCAGCCGCAGGCGAACGGTGTCGCGCTGTACGGTGGCGGCAGGGACCGGCGAGATCAGGCGGCGCAGCAGACGGCTCATGGTCCCAGCATAGCGCCGTGTAGGGCCGCCGGATGACCGGCGGCCGACGGCCTGCCTGTTCAGTCAGCCTTGCTGAGCTTGAAGGCTTCTTCCAGCAGCAGGAACAGGCGACGGATCTCCGCGCTCTGCAGGGCGAAGCGGGCGTCGAATTCGGCGCGGCGGCCGTCTTCGTCCGCGTGCTCCAGCTGGTCCAGCGCGCCGTCCAGGAACTTCAGCTTGCGCACGATCAGGTCGTCGCCCAGCACGAAGGACAGGTTGTCCTCGAACACCAGGGCCAGCTTGGTCACCTGCTTGCCGGCGTCCAGGTGCTTGTCGATCTCGTCGCAGCGCAGTTCCTGGTGCTGGCACTTGACCACCGCGCCACCTTCCACCGGATCCTTCATCTCGCACTCCTCACCCAGGCTGAAGCCGGTGGGCAGGGGCTCGCCGGCGATCCAGCCGGTCAGGATCGAACGCGGCGCGACTTCAGCGTTCAGCGGCATTGCCGGGAAGCTGCCGAGCAGGCCACGGATGTCGGACATGAAGTATTCGCCGGTCTTGCGGCTGGAGGTGTCCACCACCACGTAGCCGTGCAGCTGGTCGATGAAAGCGTCGTTGCGCGAGGACTTCACGAAGGCGCGCGGCAGCAGTTCATGCAGCAGGTCGTCCTTCATGCGCTTGCGCTCGCGGCCACCGGGGCGGCGGCCTTCCTTCTCTTCGATCTCTTCCAGCTTGCGCTCGAGCAGGTCGTTGACCACCGCGCCGGGCAGGATCTTGTCCTCGCCACCGACGGTCAGCCACAGGTGTTCGGCAATGCGGTGCGAGAGAGCTTCCTTCTCTTCGCGGCCGAACGGCGAGATGAAACCACGCGAGTTCATTTCCAGCGCGCCGACCGGCTTGAGCAGGGCGTGCGGCAGCAGGGTGTCGACTTCGGAAAAATCAGTGGTGGTCGGGAAGCGGAAGAACGTCAGGTTGCGAAAGAACATGGAATTCCGGTGTCTGAAGAAGAAGGGCGCCCGACCTTAAACGGCAGGCGTCTCGGGAACTGCGTCGGCCAGCCAGGCATCGGCATGCGCCGCATCGCCACGGCGGCCCAGGGCCATGAAATCGAACAGGGCGGCATCGGCCAGCTGCGCAGGTCGCACGTCGGCCATCGCACGTGCGATCTGTTCGATGCGCCCGGGATGGTCCTGGTCCCACTGCTTGAGCATCAGGCCGACCTGCCGACGCTGCAGGTTTTCCTGGCTGCCGCACAGGGTGCAGGGAATGATCGGAAAACGGCGGGCCTGCGCGTACTGGGCGATGTCGTGCTCGCGCACGTACGCCAGCGGGCGGATCACCACGTGCTGTCCATCGTCGCTGAGCAGCTTCGGTGGCATGGCGGCCAGCTTGGCATGGTGGAACAGGTTCAGGAAAAACGTGGCCACCACGTCATCGCAATGATGGCCCAGGGCGATCTTGCTGAAGCCGTGCACCTTGGCGTGGTTGTACAGCGCGCCACGGCGCAGGCGCGAGCACAGCGAACACATCGTCCGGCCTTCCGGGATGACCCGGCTGACCACCGAATACGTGTCCTGCTCGATGATCTGGTACGGCACGCCCAGCCCGGCCAGGTACTCCGGCAGGACGTGCTCGGGGAAACCGGGCTGTTTCTGGTCCAGGTTCACCGCTACCAGTTCGAACGGCACCGGCGCCTTTTTCTGCAGCTGCAGCAGCAGGTCCAGCAGGGTGTAGCTGTCCTTGCCGCCAGACAGGCAGACCATGACCTTGTCGCCGGCTTCGATCATGCCGAAGTCGGCGATGGCCTGGCCGACCTGGCGGCGCAGGTGCTTGCCCAGCTTGTCCGCCCCGCGCCCGGCCACGCGCGGATCGCGCGAAACGCGCTGCGGGGGATCGGGCAGGGAGATCACGGCAGACATGGCTCCATTCTACCGGCTTGCGGCAGCCTGGACCCGGGGTCGGGATTCCCCTCTCCCTGCAGTCATCGTCGCTGTGTATGCTCGGAGACCGTGGACACCTACAACCCCGCCGAAATCGTCGAACACCTCGTCGCCCTGCGTGCCGAGCACCGGTCGCTGGATGAACAGATCGCGCGCATGGCCGCCAACGGCGAGGATGAGCTGGAGTTCAAGCGCCTGAAGCGGCGCAAGCTGCAGTTGAAGGACTGCATCACCAAGCTGGAAAGCCTGCAGATTCCGGACGAGCCGGCGTAACCGGTGGCCCATCCACGCATGGCGTGGATCTACTGCAGGCCTACGCCCGCCCCGAAGTCCGGTAACGACCCGGCAACCTATGGATCCACGCCATGCTGGGACGTCTCCAGTAGATCCACGCCATGCGTGGATGGGGCCCTGCATCAACGCGGCAGCACCAGCTCCGCACTCCAGGCTGCCTCGCCGTCCACGGTCAGGTCGCAGCGGCGCACGTTGCCCGCACCGATACAGCGCAGCCCCAGCGGATGGCCGTACCAGTCACCGCCAAGACCCTGGCGAGCGGCGGGTTCATCACCGCTGATACGCACCTCGCCAGCCAGCCACAGACGGTAGCGCGCCGGTTGCCCGGCCTTTGCCTCGACACACAGGCGCACCGGCGCATCGGCCAGCCGCCCGGGCAGGTTATCGTCCACGCAGACCTCTGCAGCCTGCACCGAAGCAGCCGCTAGGCCTGCGGCCGCGATCAACGCGGCCAGGCCCGACAGGCGCCGCAGGTTCAATCCTGCGGTGCCGGTTCGTCCGGGCGCGCCGCTTCCGGGCTGACCCGTTCGATGGTGTGGCGCAGTTCGCGGCCGAGGATGAACTTGGCATCCTTGGCCCAGGCGTCCAGGCGATCGTCGAACAACAGCTTGCTGTTCTCGTCCGGCCATACCAGGCGCAGTTCGCGCAGCTTCTGGATGAAGCCGCGGAACAGCGACTTGTCGAAGAACTCCGGCGCGGCCGGAGCGTAGAGCAGGCTCAGGCGCTGCGCGGCCTGCTGGCACAGGCTTTCCAGCTCGGCGGCGCCGAGCGTGCCCGGGCCGTTCTTCACCAGCACCGAAATGGCGATGTAATAGCGCTCGAACGCCTGCTGCAGCGAATGGCCGATCGCACGCAGGCGGAACACTTCGTCGGTCTGCCCGGTATTGCGCGCAAGGATGCCGCCGTCGTCTTCGTTGACGTTCTGCAGCAGGCCCTCACGCACGAACACGTCGATGGTCTGGTCGATGCGCTGGGCGAACTCGTCCTCGGTCCATGGCAGGAACAGCTCGGCCTGCAGGAACGGGTACACCGTGCGGCCCAGCTGCACCAGGCCGGTGCGGCTCATGCGGCGGTTGTTCTGGAAGCAGCAGGCCACCCAAGACGACGCGGTGAACAGGTGCACCACGTTGTTGCGGAAGTAGCTCAGCAGCACCGCGGTATCGCCGCTGACGCTGAGCACGTCGCCCAGCGGGTGCTTGATGCGGGTAAGGACGTTGATCTCTTCGGCGTGGGCGATGATCCGCTCCGGCGAGTGCGGGGTCACCGTCACCCGGCCCGAATACGGCATCTCGACCAGCAGGGTCTTGCACAGCTCGATCTGCGCGATCAGGTCGGCCTCGCCCATCGCATGCTTGGGCGTGGACAGCAGGGCCAGCGCCAGCAGGTTGATCGGATTGACGTCGGCGGCGCCGTTGATGCGTACCTGGATGCGCTCGGCCAGGGTGTCGACGGTGGTCGACAGCCACGATGGCTTCTCGTCCTCGGACACCGCCTCGCCACCCCACTCCGGGGCCTTTTCGGCCAGCACGTCGTTCAGCGCGATCGGCTCACCGAAGTTCACCACCACTTGGCCGTAGTTCTGCTTGAGCACCTTGGGGATGCCCCACAGCAGCTGCCAGATCGATTCCTTTTCCTTCGGCCGCCCGGACAGTTCATCCAGGTAGCTGCCGCCCTCCATCAGCTTCTCGTAGCCGATGTAGATGGGCTGGAACAGCACCGGCTTGCGCGGCTGGCGCAGGAACGCGCGCAGGGTCATCGAGATCATGCCGCCCTTGGGCTGCAGCAGGCGACCGGTACGCGAGCGCCCACCCTCGACGAAGTATTCGATGGAGTAGCCGCCTGCGACCAGCTGCGCCACGTACTCGCTGAGCACCGCTGAATACAGCGCGTTGCCGCGGATCGAGCGGCGGATGAAGAACGCACCGCCCTTGCGCAGCAGCGTGCCGACCACCGGCAGGTTCAGGTTGATGCCGGCCACGATGTGCGGCGGCACGATGCCACGGTCGTACAGCAGGTAGGACAGCAGCAGGTAATCCATGTGGCTGCGGTGGCTGGGCACGTAGACCACTTCGTGGCCCGGTGCAGCAGCCTTGAACTTGTCCAGATGGTGCACCAGCACGCCTGCGTAGATGCGGTTCCACACGTGGCTGAGCATGAAGCTGGCCGAGCGCACCGCCGGGCTGGAATAGTCCGCAGCGATTTCCCAGGCGTAGGCGTGCGCCTTCTTCCAGGCATCGCTGGTTTTGCTGTTGTCGCGCTTGGCCTGGGAGGCGATCGCTTCGCGCACCGTCTCGGCGGCCAGCACCTGGTCCACCAGCAGGCGCCGGGTCGACAGGTCAGGGCCGATCACCGACTCGCGGATGCGGCGGAAATGGGTACGCAGCACGCGCTGCAGCTTGCGCACCGTTCGCTCGGGCTCCAGGCCCTCGTCGATGGTCGAACGCAGCGAGATCGGCGGAGCAAAGCGCACGATCGTGCTACGGCCATTGAGCAGCACCGCCAGCAGTCGGCGGAAGCGGCCGACCAGCGCCCAGTTTTCCGAGAACAGCACGGCGAACCAGCCGCTCTGCTTGTCCGGGGCGCGGCCGACGAAGATCGATACCGGCACCAGGTGCACATCCAGGTCGTCGCGCACGCGATGGGCCTGCAGGACCTTGGCCAGCGAATCGGAATGGGTCTTGGCCCCGCGCTGTTCGGGAATCAGCGAGTTGCTGGAGCTGCGGCGCGACAGGGCCAGGTAGGCGCGCTTGCGGCCGGTGGGGTCACCGGCCAGCGGCACCAGCGGCGACGGCAGGCCAGCCTGGCGGCAGGCCTTGTCCAAGATCAGCGCGTTGGACAGGCCGTAGTCTTCCAGCACGTACATGACCGGGCGGCCATCGTTGTACTGACCCGGGTCTTCCGGCTCGATCTTCAGCGACAGCCAGGGTTCCACCAGACGCCCGAGCAGGCGCGCCCACAGCGGGCGGCGGCCGGCAGGACGCGCGTGCACGGGCGTCGCCGCTGGCGGCGTGCCGGCGTCGGTCGAGGGGGACGCCGGCGCCGTGTCGGCGGGCGTCTGCTGGGATTCTTCGCCGGGGAACGGCAGCGGGTTCTGTTTCGACATCGACGTCATTATGGCTTAGCCGATGGCGTTGCCGCTTCCCCATCGGTTGCGGGGGCGGGCACAGGCTCTGGCGCGGCGGCGGCGCGGGCGGCATCGGCCTGGCGCAACAGGGCGTCGGTATCGGCCAGGGTGCGGGTCAGGTACCAGTGGCCCTCGCGCCGGCTCAGCGGTACCTGCACGGTCATCGCGCGGCCGGCAAGCTCGTACTGCAGGCGCACCAGGGCGTTGTCGCCCTCCACCGACAGCAGCTCACCACGCACGCTGCGCAGCGCCTCGTCCACGCCCAGGCCATAGCTGGCCAGCACGGCCTTCACCGTATGGATGAACGGCGCCAACTGCTGCAGGCTGCCTTCCATCCCCGCGGCCTGCAGGCCGGCGTCGTCCTGGAAACCGACCTTGGCCGCGGCACCAACGAGCGCGGCGATGCTGCTGCGGGCTCTGGCGCGGTCGCTGATGGGTGCGTCCTGGGCCCAGGCCGCCAGGGTCTGCACCAGCTGGATGTAGTGCGCCTGCTGGCCGGGCGTATAGCCCTTCTGGTGCCGCAGGTACTGCACTCCGAAATTGCCCATCGACTGCGCGGCCTGGCGTACGGCGCGGGCCTGGCCGGCCAGCTGGCGGTCGAAACTGCGCTGCAGCTGCACGCTGGCGCCGGGCTCACGCAGCGCCGCCAGCATCGGCAGCAACTGGTCACCGAGCGGCAGTCCCGTCAGCGGCCACTGGCTGTGGCCGTCGGCCCAGGACTGCTGCAGGCGCTGGTACTGGCTGGGTGGCACCGACAGCTTTGCGTAGCCGACCAGATCGTCCTCGGCCAGCCGTTGCGCCATCGCCTGTACCGCGGCGACAGGCTCGGCCGGCGCGGCGGCCGGATCATTGCCGGATTCACGGCACGCGGCGATGGCCAGCAGCAGCATGGCCGCCAGTCCCCATCCCCGCGCAGACCTTCCTCGCACTACAACGCTCATGCAATCGGACTCCCCGGACCGGTCCGCATCTTGCGGCCTGCGACGTGACAGCGGCAAGCCGGGGCGTCACGGTTTCTGCCATGGCCTGCGCTGCGCGGGGGATTCACGCCATGTGCCGACGGGCCTCCCCACAGCGGGCGGACAAAAAAAAGAGCCCGGATCACAGGGATCGCAGACTCTTCAAACCGGCGCAGGGCCGGTGGACAGTGTTGTGGCGCATGTCCGGCCCGAAGACCGGATGGCGGCGATCCTACGCTGCCCGCAAAGTTAACGCAACACATGACAAAACATCATTCAACCAATTGATTTTATTGAATCAATCGCGTTGCCAGACCGCTTCTATGAAATCTACGGCATGTTTTTCGGCGATTCGGGCATAAACGCCGGGGTAGCCGGCCAGCGCGCAGCCTTCGCCCCAGCTGACGACACCGAACTGGGTCCAGCCCTCGCGCAGGCGCAGCAGCAGCGGACCGCCGGAATCGCCCTGGCAGCTGTCGATCCCTTCGCGGCCGGCGCAGATGACCTTGCCGCGTGCCAACTCGCCCGCATACGCCTGCTGGCACTCGGCGAAGGGCACGAACGGGGTCTGCACCGTCTGCAGCTGGGTGGGATAGAGGCGCCCGTCGGTGATATCGGTGTCGCCCCAGCCGATCACCGTGAACTGCCTGCCTGGCTTGAGATAGCTGGCATCGGGTCGCAACCGCAGCGCCACCGGCTGCGCATCGGCCAACGGCGCACTCAGGTGGATCAAGGCGACGTCATGCTCCAGCGAATTGCCGCTGTTGAACGCCGGATGCACATGGATGGCCGTGACGTTGGATGCGCGTGTCGACGGTTCGGTGGACAGCGCAGTGACGCCGCCCAGTACGGCGAGATCACCAGGACGATCACCCTCCACGCAGTGCGCGGCGGTCAGCACCCAGGACGGTGAGATGAGCGTGCCGCCGCAGAAGTGTCGGTCGTAATCGGTATCACCGGAGGAAACGCCCTGCAGGCTGACCATGAACGGGTAGTCACCGGGCCTGGCAGCCTCGCCGCCGATGATGCGCGGCGCTTCGCGGGGCTGGGGTGCCGCCGCAGCGGGAAAGACGATGGCGGCGGCCAACAGGCTGCCGAACAGCAAAGAGGTGCTGCGATACATATCCGTGTATTCCTCTATCGATGGTGGGAACCGGCACGGCCGCGGTCCGTGCTGGTGCATCGATTGATAGAGGTCGCTCCACCCGCGCAGCGCGATGTGGCGCACAGTTTCCCGGGCTGGGGTCGGGTGCGTCAGGGCAACAGACACAAATGCGAACGCCATCCCGCATTTGGCGGGATGGCGTTCGTGGTACCGGCGTGACCGCCGTCGGAGCGTGGCTCAGCGCGCGGCCAGAGCCGTCGCGATTTCCCGCTGGATCGCCCGTGCTGCGGCCTGCGGATCGGACGCCAGGCGAATCGGACGACCGACCACGATGGCATCGGCGCCATCGGCAAAGGCCTGCGCCACCCCCACGGTGCGCTTCTGGTCATCGCCGACCGGGCCACCGGGGCGGATGCCCGGGCAGACGATCGAGAAACCGGCGCCGGTCGCGGCACGGATCGGACCGGCTTCCTGGCCGGAGGCGATCACGCCGTCGATGCCAGCGGCCTGTGCGGCCAGCGCGCGTTCGACCACGACATCCACTGGTTCGCGGTCGATGCCCATCTGCGCCAGGTCCGCGCGGCCCATCGAGGTCAGCACGGTCACCGCCAGCAGGCGCATGTCGCCGCTGTTGGCGGCCGCGCAGGCCTCCATCATCGCCGGGTGCCAGCCATGGATGGTGGCGTAGCTGACCGGCCACTGCGCCAGGCGCTTGATCACCGCCGCGGCAGTGGCCGGGATGTCGAAGAACTTGAGGTCGACGAACACGCGCTTGTCGCGGCGTGCCAGTTCGTCCAGTACCTGGAAGTACTCACCGGAGGCGAGCAGTTCCATGCCGATCTTGTAGAACGCCACGCTGTCGCCAAGGCGGTCGACCCACTCCAGCGCCTGCACGCGGTCAGGCACGTCCAGCGCGAAGATCAGACGCTCGTCGTCGCGCAGCGGCAGCGGGGCGCGGCTCACGGCGCGTAGTCCAGCGCGGCACGCTTGGCATCATGGCGGGCCTGGCGCGACTGCGAGTAATCGTTGTTGAACTGCGCCGGCTCGAAGCCGCCGTAGGTCGGGTTCGGCAGCATCCACCAGCGCTCGCCGAACCAGTCGTGATACTGCTGCAGCAGCGCGTCGCGGCCGTCATTGGTGTTGGCGGTCACTTCCACGAAGTCACCCAGCTGGTCGCCGAACTGCATCAGCACGCGGTACTTCTGGCCGGCCAGGCGGCGGCGGCAGTTCTTCTCGCTGCCGGCCTGCTCGCAGCCTTCAACCACCGTGCCCAGACCGAGGAACACGCTGTCATCGGCCACCGGCAGGCCCTGCTCGCGCAGGTTGGCCAGGGTCGCGTCCTTCAGGTGCACGGCGCGGTTGGAGATGTACAGCAGGGTGACGCCCTTGGCGTTGGCAGCCTTGGCGAAGTCGACCACGCCGGGAATGGCCTTGGCCTTCTTTTCGGCGACCCACTGGTCCCAGCTGAGTTCGTCGTATTCCTTGCCGTCACGCACCAGGCGCGCCTGGTAGGGCGAGTTGTCCAGCACGGTCTCATCCACGTCCAGCACCACGGCCGGCTTCAGGCCCTTGGCCTCGTTGCCACGCTCTTCCGGCACCAGCGCATCCCAGTGGGCTTCCTTCAGCGCGACGTCCAGGTGGTCGGCGGCAGCACGGTAGGTCTGCTCGGTGATCGCCTTGTATTCCTGCGCGCGCTGCATCCACAGCACGGCATTGAGGTTGTCGTTGGCGGTCGCGTCGAGCGCGCCGTCTGCCTTGGCGGCAGCGGCCGGCGCTTGCGGGGTGGCGGCTTCGGCAGGCGCTTCCACGCGCTTGCAGGCGGACAGGCCCAGCGCCGCGGTGGCGAGCAGGGTCAGGGACAAGGAAACGGGACGACGCATGGATTCACCGGCAATCAGATATACCCGCCCATTTTACCGGCAAAGGCGCCGCCGGGACGGCTATGCTTGGTGGTTGACCTGTTGTCTTCCGGAAGCCGCCATGACCGACCCTGCCCAGACCCCCGACGTTCCGCTGCTGGATGCCGTACAGGCGCGCCTGCTGGGCTGCCTGGTGGAGAAGGAAGCCACCACCCCGGACACCTACCCGCTGACGGTCAACGCCGCGCAATCGGCCGCCAACCAGAAGACCGCCCGCGAGCCGGTGATGAACGTGAGCGCCGGCAGCGTGGAGCATGCGCTGCGCCAGCTGGAGACCCTGGGCCTGGCGCGCCAGCACTTCTCCTCGCGCGCCGACCGCTACGAGCATCGCCTGCAGAGCGCGCTGGACCTGACCCGGCAGCAGACCGTGCTGCTGGCCCTGCTGCTGCTGCGCGGGCCGCAGACGCTTGGCGAACTGGTCACCCGTGCCGAGCGCCTGCACCGCTTCGCCGATGTCGACGAAGCCCACCACGCCATCGAGCGCCTGCAGCAGCGTGCCCTGCTGGTGGTGCTGCCGCGCGCCAGCGGCCAGCGCGAGGACCGCTACATGCACCTGCTGTGCGGTGAAGTGGACGGCGCGGCGTTGGCGGCGAAGTACGCCAGCAGTGGCGGTGGCAGCGAAGCGGCCGATCCCGGCCTGGCCGAGCGCGTGGCCCAGCTGGAAGCGGCCGTGGCCGAACTGCAGGCCCAGCTGGCGGA
>NZ_QAIJ01000175.1:4932-13060 GCF_003060985.1 Stenotrophomonas sp. HMWF023 | reverse complement strand
CCGTTGGTCGGCACGGTGGCACTCTGTCGTGCCGACCAACGGTCGGCACCCACCACGATCAAACCTCGGCCGCGCCGAGCGTGGCGTATAGGCGGCTGGGGCTGTCGATACCCGGCAACTGGATCACCCCGCGTTCCTGCATGCCCAGGCCCAGCAGGATCTTCCCGGACACCACGTGGTCCAGGTCGGTGATGCCGTACAGATCCTGCAGGCCCAGCACCGCGCGTGCGTGATTGAACACCGCCCGCGCCGCCTCGCTCGCATAGCCCTGCCCGGCGAATTCCGACAGCACCGCGTAGCCGATGTCCGGCGCCGGCAACCCATCACGGCGCACCAGCCCGGCGTTGCCCAGCCACGCACCATCGGACAGCCGCTCGATCGCATACATGCCGAAGCCATTCAACGCATAGCTGTGCAGCACCCGCAGCGCGATGTACTCCCGCGCCTGCTCTTCGTCGCGCACGTTGCGGTCACCGATGAAACGCACGAAGCCCGGATCGTTGAGCAGCGCCAGCATCGGCACCGCATCGCGGTCCGGTTCAATGGCCCGCAGCCGCAGGCGTTCGCTTTCAATCGGTTGCACGGACAAACCTCCAGCCAGAAGCCCCGATTGTGCCTCAGCCCCCGGCTGTTGATTTTGATTTTCTTTGCATTGCCGTGGCAAGACGCGCCCGGAATCTGTCAGAGGCCGGTCGGGGTGGGTTCGCGGGGGTATCCGCGCCATGGATGGCGCGGCTAAGCCCCCAGGGACGGGTTCACGGCGTCCCCCGCGGACCCACCCCGACCGGCCACACCGCGGAGCCAGCGCGCGCTCCGCCACGGAGGGGCGCCGCCGTTGGAGCGCCTTAGTCGAACAACGCCTCGATCGCCGCCAACCCCGCCGTCGCCCGTTCCTTCTTCCGCGCCGCATCCGCCACCGGATCCGCGCCGTCGCGCTGGATCTCCTCGGCCGGGATCTCCTCGAAGAAGCGGCTCGGCTTCAACCGCACATGCTCACCGAACTTGCGGGTCAGCTTGCTGTAGCTCATCCACAGCTGGATCTTGGCGCGGGTGATGCCCACGTACAGCAGGCGCCGCTCTTCCTGCAGATTGCCCTCGTCCAGGCTGACCTGGTGCGGCAGCACGCCATCCTCGCAACCGACGATGAACACGTAGGGGAATTCCAGCCCCTTGGAACCATGCATGGTCATCATCCGCACCTGGTTGCCGCCCTCGTCCTTGTCGCTGCGCGACAGCAGCGCCAGCTGGCCAGCGAGATCGGCGGCGGTGGCGCCGCGCGGGCCGCCCTCGAACCACTGCGCCAGTTCTTCGATGTTGTTGGCGCGACGCTGATAGCTGGCTTCTTCCTTGGCCTGCTGACGCAGCTCGCTGAGCAGGCCCGATTCCTTGGCGACCTTGCGGATCATGTCGCCAGAGCTGATCTGCCGCGTCTGCGCGCGCAGGTCACGCAGGATGTCGGTGAAGCGCGCCAGGCTGTTGGCCGCGCGCGGTGGCAACTGCTGCAGCGCGCCGATCGCCTCGGCGGCCTGTGCCATCGGCATATCCTTTTCCGAGGCCAGTTCAGCCAGTTTGGCCAGGGTGCCGGCACCGACTTCACGTTTGGGTGACTGCACCGCGCGCAGGAACGCGGTGTCGTCGTCCGGGTTCACCAGCAACCGCAGCCACGCCAGCGTGTCCTTCACTTCCTGGCGCTCCAGGAACATGGTGCCGCCGCTCAGGTGGTAAGGAATGCGCAGCAGCTGCATCGCCTTTTCCAGCGGGCGCGATTGGAAATTGCCACGGAACAGGATGCAGAAATCGCTCCACGGTACGTTGCGGGTCTGCGCCACGAACGCGATCTCGGCGGCGACCTTCTCCGCCTCGTGCTCGCTGTTGCGGCACTCCCACACGCGGATACGCTCGCCGTCAGCCTGATCGCTCCACAGCTTCTTCAGATGCTCATGCGGGTTGTTGGCGATCAACGCGTTGGCTGCGCGCAGCACGCGGTTGGAACAGCGGTAGTTCTGCTCCAGCTTGATGATTTCCAGCGCCGGGTAATCGCGCCCCATCTGCTGCAGGTTTTCCGGGTTGGCGCCACGCCAGGCATAGATCGACTGGTCGTCATCGCCCACGCAGGTAAAGTTGCCCTTGTCGCCGGCCAGCTGCCTGAGCAGGCGATACTGGGCGTCGTTGGTGTCCTGGCATTCGTCGACCAGCAGATAGCCGATGCGCTCGCGCCAGGCCACCGCGATCTCCGGGTTCTCTTCCAGGATCTGCACCGGCAGCCGGATCAGGTCATCGAAATCGACGGCGTTGAACGCGCTCAGGCGCAACTGGTAGCGCTCGTAGATGCCGGCCGCTTCCTTCTCGCGGTTGCTTCGCGCAGCGGCCATCGCCTGCTCCGGCGACAGGCCGGCGTTCTTGGCACGCGACACCAGGTTCTTCATGTCCTCGATGTCGTCCGGCTTGGCGCCGTACATCAGGTCCTTGATCTGCGCGGCCGCGTCATCGGCATCGAAGATCGAGAAACCGCGCTTGAGCCCGACCGCGGCATGCTCGATCTGCAGGAACTTCAGGCCCAGGGCATGGAAGGTGCAGATGGTCACTTCATCGGCATCCTGCTCGCGCAGGCGCTTGGCCACGCGCTCGCGCATTTCCTTGGCCGACTTGTTGGTGAAGGTGATCGCGGCGATACGCCGGGCCGGGTAGCGGCCACAGCCGATCAGATGAGCGATCTTTTCCACGATCACGCGCGTCTTGCCACTGCCGGCGCCGGCGAGCACCAGCAGCGGTCCTTCGATGTGGAGGACGGCGGCAGCTTGGGGGGGATTGAGACCGTGCATTGGGTGGGGATTGTAGCGGGCGTTGATGGCGGCCACAGCCGCCGGCCGGTGGGCTTGCTGAACGGCTTCGGCCGGTGCCTGGTGGCGTCGTACAATCGGCCGATGGCCAAGCTCTATTTCTACTATTCGGCGATGAACGCCGGCAAGACCACCACCCTGCTGCAGAGCGCGCACAACTACCGCGAGCGCGGCATGCGCGTGGCGATCCTGACCCCGCGCCTGGACGACCGTGCCGGCGCGGGCGTGGTCGCCTCGCGGATCGGCCTGCGCGCCGACGGCATGGCCTTCGAACGCGACACCGACCTGCAGCAGTGGGTCGCGCAGGATCTGCAGGCCAACGGGCCGCTGGGCTGCGTACTGGTGGACGAGGCGCAGTTCCTCAGCCGCAGCCAGGTCTGGCAGCTCAGCGAAGTGGTCGACCAGCTGCGCATCCCGGTGCTGTGCTATGGCCTGCGCACCGATTTCCGCGGCGAGTTGTTCGAGGGCAGCCAGTACCTGCTGGCCTGGGCCGACGAGATGCAGGAGATCAAGACGATCTGCCACAGCGGCAAGAAGGCGACCATGACCGTGCGCGTGGACGAACACGGCCATGCCGTGCAGGACGGCCCGCAGGTGGAGATCGGCGGCAACGAGCGCTACGTGTCGGTCAGCCGCGCCGAGTTCAAGAAGATCACCCGGGGTGAGGGTCGTATCGATCCGGCGCAGGCGCCGCTGCCGTTGTAGTGCATGGCCCTTCACGGGCCATGACGTCCTGCGGTTTACAAGGCTGCGTGGTCGGGCCTAGGCTGCGGCACTACCTGCTGCCGAACTGGATGTCCGTCATGCGCCCCGCCCTGCTGTTGCTTCCCGTGTTGTTCCTGCCCCTGTTCGCCACTGCGGCCGAGCGCCCGTCCGGCGAAGAGGACGCGGCCGTGATCGGTGCTGGTTTCATGGACAGCCATCCGGACATGATGTATCGGCAGTGGGGCGTCAACGCCCTGCGCCGCAACGACGTCAACGGCGCGATGGACAACTTCCGGCTGGCCGCACGCTATGCCGACAAGCCCGCGCAGGGCTACCTGGGCGAGATGTACTGGTATGGCGTCGAACAGCCGCGCAATCCGGTCATGGCCTATGCATGGATGGAAGTCGCTGCCGAACGTGGCTACCCGCTGTTCGTGGACCTGCGCAACGAGTACTGGGCGACCCTGCCGCTGGAACAGCACGACGCCGCGCGGGCGCAGGCAAGCGCACTGCGCGCCGAATATGGCGACGAGGTCGCGCGCCCGCGCATGGCCGAAGTGCTGAGGAAGGGACGACGCGAGATGACCGGCAGCCGCGTAGGCTCGATGTCCAACAATGTGGACATCGTGTACATGGACGGCGGCATAGCCCGCACGATCAAGGCCGACCGCCTGTATGACCCCAAGTACTGGGATCCGAAGCAGTACGAGCGCTGGCAGGACGAAACCTGGATGAAGATCCGCCGTGGCACGGTGGAAGTGGGTGTGCCTACGCAATCGCACGCCACCGACGCCAAGCCCTGAATCAAGGGTGCCGGCGCTTGGTCGGCACCGCTCTACTTCAGTACAGCGTGCGCTCCGGCGCGCCTGCCGGTGGCGGGGTGTACTGGTACAGCCAGGTTTCGGTGAGGGTCTTGCCGCCACTGCGCAGGTACAGACGGATGTCGATCTGCTCGGTGCTGCCCTCCGGCGGCACCAGGTCGAACATCGCGCGGTAACCCTTGATCTCGCGCAACGGCCGCGCCGAGACGATCTCCACCCGGCCACGGCTGGTTTCGACAACCGCTTCGACGTCGGCCTTGTCGATCAGGCTGGCCAGTTCGCCGCCTTCGAAATCCACCGCGAAACGCCACGAGAAATACTCCCGCTTCTTGCCGATCACTCCGCCCAGGCCGGTGCGGCTGGCCACGCAGTGGGCCAGCGGCGTATGCGCCGGCGGCTGTGCGCCCCAGTACAGCCGGTAGCCGACCAGCAGTTCCTGGCCCGGCTGCGGCTTTTCCTTCGGGTTCCAGAAGGCCACGATGTTGTCGAAGGTTTCGTCGACGGTGGGAATCTCCACCAGCTGCACCGAGCCCTCGCCCCAGTCACCCTTCGGCTCCACCCACAGGCACGGGCGCTTCTCGTAGAACACGCCGTCGTCCTGGTAGTGATCGAAGTTGCGGTCACGCTGCAGCAGGCCGAAGCCACGCGGATTGCGGTCGACGAACATGTTGAAGCGCAGGTTGCGCGGGTTCAGCAGCGGCCGCCAGATCCATTCGCCAGCGCCGGTCCACAGCGACAGGCCATCGGTATCGTGGATCTCCGGGCGCCAGTCCCAGCCCATGCGGCGGTCGTTCTCGCCCACCTGGTACATGCTGGTGCAGGGCGCGATGCCCAGCCGCTCGATGGTCTTGCGCGGGTACAGCGCGCTGTCGATGTCCATCAGCAGCACATCGCCGTTGGTGACGGCGAAACGGTAGGCACCGGCCACGCTGGGCGAATCCAGCAGCGCGTAGACGATGATCGTGTCCGAGTCGGCCGCAGGCTGTTCCAGGTAATAGGCGATGAAGTCCGGGAATTCCTCGGGCTTGCCCATGCCGGTGTCGATGGCCAGGCCACGCGCGGACTGGCCGTACTGGCCTTCCTTGCCCACTGCGCGGAAGTAACTGGCACCCAGGAACGCGGCGAAATCGCGGTCGGTGTCCTTGCGCGTGTTCAACCGGAACCCGGCAAAGCCGAGGTCGGCCGGCAGCTCACCGTTCTTCAACCCGCTCTTGCCGTAGTTGAACGCGGCGCCGTCATAGGCCAGTTCCTGCGCCTTGCCGTCAACCACGTCGTACATGCGCACGGGCGAATGGAAGTACAGGCCCAGATGGAAGAACTTGGCCTGGAATTTTCCCGGCTGGTCGGCCCACAGGGCATGGTCCTGGCGGTAGCCGATCGACTGGTACTGATCCCAGTCCAGCGCCTCCAGCTTGCCCGGCAGCACCCGTTTATGGCTCTGGTACGGCGCCTGTGCCAGCGCGCGCGCCTGGCCCTTCAGGGTGGCGAAATCGAACGGCTGCGGCTGGCCAAGCCGGCGCAGTCCAAGCTGGCCACTCCTGCTGGCCGCGCAGGCCGGCAGTGACGGCAGGCCGAAGGCGGCCAGGGCCAGGGAGGCATTGCGGATGAAGTCGCGTCGTTGCATGCAGGCGCGGGAGCAAAGGGAAGGTCGGCCATCATAGGCAGACAAACGTTAACGGGCAGCGGTGGAATCGATGTGCTGTTCAGCCTTTGCCAATGCCGCGATGCGCGCGTCGAGCTCCTGCAGGGCTGGCGCCTGTGGCCCGCGCTGGGCCAGCAGCAGCTGTCGCGCCTCGGCCAGCACGCTGCGGGCCTGTGCGGTCTGGCCGGCCTCCTGCAGGGCCTGACCCTGTGCCAGCAGCGCCTGCGGCAGCAATGCGATGTGGTCGGGCTGGCGCCAGATCGCCACCGCGCGGGCATAGTGCGCCGCCGCTGCCGAGGGGTCGTTGCTGGCGCTGGCCCATTTCCCGAGGGCGAACTCGCCGTAGCCGATCTCACGATGATCCGGGCCCAGGGCGCCGAGCAGCTGTGCCTGCACCTGCCGCAGTTCCTGGCCGGCCAGCGCGTGCTGGCCACGCTGCAGGGCCAGCTGCGCGCGTGCGCGGCGTACCACCAACGCCTCCGGGTGGCGCGGGCCCCATGCATCCTGTGCTGCCTGCCAGGCCTGCTCCAGCTCGGCCGCTGCCGCCTTCGTGTCGCCCTGGCGGGCCAGCACATCGCCCAGTTGCCGGTGCAGGCTGATCACCTGCGGGCTGCTGGCATCGGCGCGCTGGCCGAGCAGGGCCAGCGCCTGCCGGTACCCGGCCAGCGCGGCCGGCAGGCGTCCGGCGGTGGCGTCCAGCGCGGCCAGGTCGGCCAGTGATTCAGCGCGCCCGAAGCGCTCGACAAGCCCTTGGTGGCGCAGCGCCAGCGCCTGCTGGAACGACCGGCGCGCCGCATCAGCGTCACCCAGCTGGGCCTGGCACCGCCCGAGCTGGCTGTGGAATTCGGCCACGGCCGCCGGTAAGGCCGCCGCCTCGCTGGCCGCCAGTGCTTGCAGCGGCTGCAGGTGCGCCAGGCACTCGCGCCCGCGGCCGAGCATGCGCAGCGCGCGCCCACGCTGGGTCACCGCCTCGATCTGCAGCGCCGGCGGCACCTCGCCAACCTCCTGCAGCAGCCGGCGCTGCTGGTCCAAGGTCTGCAGCGCCAGCTGGTAATCGCCCAGGCCGATGCGCAGGCGGCCGATCACCCCTTGCAGCTCGGCCAACGCCAGCGGCTGGTCAGCCAGTTCGGCTTCGCCCCGTTGCTGACCGGTGGCCAGCAGCTGCGGCACGTCGAAATGGCCGTGGCGCTGGCTGGCCGCCTTGTCGAACAGGCCGACGGTGAAATCCTGCATGGCCTGCGCACGCGCCATTTCCACCCGCGCCTGGCGCGCCTGCCACAGGGCGATGGACGTGGTCAGCAGCAGCGCCAACACCGACAGCGTCGCCAAGGCCACGCCCCAGCGATGGCGGCCAATGTACTTGCGCACCCGGTAGCCCACGCCCGGCGGTCGCGCCTGGATCGGCTGCCCCTGCAGGTATCGGCGCAGGTCGCCGGCCAGCGCTTCGGCCGAGCTGTAGCGCTGCTGCGGGTCCTTCTGCAGGGCTTTTTCCAACAACACGTCCAGATCGCCCCGCAATCGCCTCGCCTGCCGCTGCAGGGCCCGTTTCGGCGCTCCCGGCTCGGCGGCCAGCCGTTGCAGCAGCGCCGAAGCGCGCGGTGCCTGCACATCCAGGATCGAGCGCTCCCATTCCGCGTCGCTGTGCCGGCGCAAGCGATAGGGCTTGTGCCCGGTGACCACCTCGAACAGCACCACGCCCAGCGAATAGACGTCGGTCAAGGTCGTCACCGCCTCGCCACGCACCTGCTCCGGCGCGGCGTAGTGCAGGGTGAACGCGCGGATTTCAGTAGCCGGATGGGCTGCGTTGGGATCGTCGTGGTCGAGCAGCTTGGCGATGCCGAAGTCGAGCAGTTTCACCGTGCCATCGGTGCGTACCAGGATGTTGGAGGGTTTCAGGTCGCGGTGCACCACCAGGTTGGCATGCGCATGGCTGACCACCGCGCAGACCTGCAGCATCAGCTGCAGACGCGTTTCCAGCGGCGGTTGCAGGCGCCGGCAGTAGTCGCTGATCGGCTCGCCTTCCACGTAATCCAGCGCCAGGTAAGGCTGCCCTTGCTGGTCCACCCCGGCGTCCAGCAGTTGTGCCAGATGCGGGTGCTGCAGGCGGGCCAGGATCTGCC
>NZ_QAIJ01000175.1:616-4922 GCF_003060985.1 Stenotrophomonas sp. HMWF023 | reverse complement strand
GCGTTGGCGCAGGCCGGGATCGGCGACGCCGCTGCGCAGCAGCTTCAGTGCAACCTGGCGCTGGTACAGGCCGTCGCAGCGCTCGGCCAGCCAGACTTCGCCCATGCCACCTTCGCCGAGCGGGTGCAGCAGCCGATAGGGGCCGACCTCGCTTCCGGCGCGGCCCGGCGGTGTGGCGGTCCACAGCGGCTGGGCCATGAACTCGTGGCTGTCGGCTTCCTGCTGCAGCAGGTGTTCCAGCTCGCGGCCCAGCGTCGGGTCCTGCGCGCTCAAGCGCTGCAGGCGCAGCTGGCGGGCGGCGGGTGCCAGCTCCAGCAGCTGGTCCAGCCAGGACGACAATTGCTGCCAGCGGGCGGCGTCCATCGGCGTGTTCGGGCTGGTGTCAGTCGCTGCGCATCGCGGCCAGCAGGAACAGCCGCGCTTTCTGCCAGTCACGGCGGATGCTGCGTTCCGAGCGCTGGCTCAGCTCGGCGATCTCCAGCTCGGACAGGCCCGCGAAGTAGCGCAGCTCCACGACCTTGGCCAGGTGCGCATCGACGGCCTGCAGGCGTTCCAACGCAACATCGAGGGCCAGCAGGTCCTCGTCCAGGCGCACGCCGCTGCTGCTGTTCTCGGGAATCTCGGCCACCCGCTTGAGGTCGCCACCGCGCTTGCGCGCCAAGCGGTTGCGCGCGTAATCGACGACCACGCTGCGCATCGCCGACGCCGCATAGGCGAAGAAGTGCGCACGGTCCTCGAAGCGTGCCGCACCGCGGCTGCCCAGCAGCTTCAGGTAGGACTCGTGGACCAGCGAGGTCGCATCCAGGGTGCGGCCCTGCTGCCCGGCCAACTGCCGCCGGGCCATGCTGTGCAGCTCCTGGTACAGGGTGGTCAGCACGCGGTCGAGCGCGGCACGGTCACCGCCACGCGCAGCATCCAGCCAGACGGTGATATCCGGGCCTTCGTCCATCGCCAACGCTCCCCGCAGCGGATGTTGACTGGACTATAGCGCTGCGCGCGTGCAGCGCATGAAGACGTTCAGCGCTGGCAGCGGCTGCACCACACGCTGGCCCGCTGGCCGATCATCGCGTGCTTGAGTGGGCGGCCACAGCTGGGGCACGGCAGACCATCGCGGCCGTACACCAGCAGTTCCTGCTCGAAGTAACCGGGCGCACCATCAGGGCTGATGAAATCACGCAGGGTGGTGCCACCACGGGTGATCGCGTAGTCCAGCGTTTCCTTCACTGCCGTGGCCAGCCGCCGGTAGCGCTCGCGGGTGACCTTGCCAGCTTCGCGCAGCGGGCTGATGCCGGCCTTGAACAGGCTTTCGGCCGCGTAGATGTTGCCCACGCCGACCACCACCGCCTGGTCCATCAGGAAGGTCTTCACCGGCGCGCTGCGGCCCCGGCTGCGGGCGAACAGGTAGTCGCCGTCGAAGGCTTCATCCAGCGGTTCCGGGCCCAGCCCCTGCAGCAACGGATGGATCTCGCCGGCCGGCTGCCAGAGCAGGCTGCCGAAACGGCGCGGGTCGTTGAAACGCAGCAGGCGACCGTTGTCCAGGCTGATGTCCACATGGTCGTGGGCGCGCAGCGGGGTGTCGCCGGGCAGCACGCGCAGGCTGCCGGACATGCCCAGGTGCAGCACGGCGCTGCCGATGGCGGTATCCAGCAGCAGGTACTTGGCGCGGCGGCGCACGTCTTTGATGCGCTGGCCGGGCAGCAGCTCGGCCACCTCCGGCGGGATCGGCCAGCGCAGGTCGGCGCGGCGCAGGATCACCCCATGCACGCGGCGGCCCTGCAGGTGCGGCGCCAGGCCGCGGCGGGTGGTTTCTACTTCGGGCAGTTCGGGCATGGGACGATTCTATGCCCGCTCAGCGTGGTGGTGCAGCCAGTTCGCGCGCATCCAGGAACCCATCGCCGTTGGCGTCCTGCTTGTGGAAGCGCTGCATGATCGTCTGCCGCTGCTGTTCGCGGGTAATGGCCCTGCCCTTGCCGCCGGGCAGCTCATCGGCGCTCAGCACGCCATCGCCGTTGCGATCCATGCGATCGAAGGCGTACAGCATCCACTGCAGGTACTCGGCTTCACTGACCTTGCCGTCGCCGTCGCTGTCCATGCGCTGCAGGTAGCTGGCGGTGTCGTTGACCTGGGCCTGCACGGCAGGCGCCCACACTGCGACCAGCAACAACACCGTCAGCGCAGCCCTCATCCGCCCACCAGGGTGTAACCCTTCAGTCGCGCGGCATAGGCCTGCAGCGCGGCAATGCCGCTTTCCTCGGCCTCGCGGCACCAGGCCTGCAGTTGACGCAGGCGCTCGGCGGCATCGTGGCCACGCGCTTCCAGCAGCGTTGCCAGACGCGCGCGGTATTCCACCAGGGTGCGGATGCGCGGGCGCTGGGCGACCCATTCGCTGAGCTGCGCGCGGCTGTCCGGCTTCAGCCAGCGGCCGTCGTTGACCAGGCCACGGCGCAGCCTGCGCGGCAGCAACCGACGCAGCTTGGCACCCGCGTATCGCGCTTCTTCGCGCAATGCCGGCATGAACACGTTGCGCTGGTAGTCGGTCATCGCCTGGAAGCGATGCGACAACAGGGCTTTCAGGGTATCGGCGTCGGGCACGGCGATGTTCGGGCGCACGTCCATGGCCGGCGCCACCCGCAGTACCTTGGCAAGGCGCAGAGCCTGCAGCAGGCGGATCGCGCTCCAGCCGATGTCGAACTCCCAGCGCCGCATCGCAAAGCGCGCCGAGCTGGGGAACGCATGGTGGTTGTTGTGCAGTTCCTCGCCGCCAATCCAGAACGCCCATGGCGTCAGGTTGGTGGAGGTGTCGGCCGACTCGTAGTTGCGGTAGCCCCACCAGTGGCCCAGGCCATTGACCACGCCGGCGGCCCAGAACGGGATCCAGGCCATCTGGATCGCCCACAGGGCGATGCCCGGCAGGCCGAACAGCACGCTGTTGACCGCAAACAGCAGCACCGGGCCGAAGGTGGCATAGGGGGTGTACAGGCGGCGCTCGATCGCGTCGTCCGGCGTGCCGCGGCCGTACTGTTCGATGTCCTCGCGCATGCCGCGTGCTTCGCGGTACAGCTCCACGCCGCGCCAGAACACCTGGCCGATGCCACGGGTGACCGGGCTGTGCGGGTCGTCCTCGGTTTCCACCTTGGCGTGGTGCTTGCGATGGATCGCCACCCACTCCTTGGTGATCATCGAGGTGGTCAGCCAGGTCCAGAAGCGGAAGAAGTGCGCGACCACCGGATGGAAATCCACGCCCCGGTGCGCCTGGCTGCGGTGCAGGTAGAGGGTGACCGAGAAGATCGTGAGCTGGGTGAAGACCAGCAGCACCAGGGCCAGCTGCCACCAGCCCAGGCCCAGCACGCCACCGGTCAGCAGGGACATCAGGGCATCAGGCATGGCGACTCTCCAGAGCGACACAGGTATGGAAGACATCATGGGCGCTTGCGTTGCAAACTGCACCTTGCACCGCTGGATTGGCAGCGCCATTCCGTGGCTTCGTTCACAGTTGGGGACCCGTGTTGTCGAGCCTTGATCCGCGCATCCGCGCCGTAGACCCTGCCCCATCCGCCGGGGACCTGCCGCCCTTGATCGAACTGGACCGCGCCAGCGTGATGCGCGGCCAGGTGAAGGTCCTGCACGGGCTGAGCCTGCGCATCGCGCAGGGCCAGCACACCGCCCTGCTCGGCCCCAATGGCTGTGGCAAGTCCACCTTCATCAAGCTGATCACCCGCGAGCTGTATCCGCTGGCGCAGGCCGACGGCACGGTCGCGGTGAAGGTGCTCGGGCAGAACCGCTGGCAGGTCGACCGGCTGCGTTCGCAGCTGGGCATCGTCACCGGCGACCTCAGCAGCAACCTGGCCGACATGCCGGGGCTGACGGTGGAGCAGGCAGTGCTGTCGGGGTTCTTCGCCAGTTACATGGTGCCGGCCTTCCGCGAGGTCACCGCCGACATGCGCGTGCGGGTGGGCGAGACCCTGGCGATGACCGGTGCGTCGGGCCTGCGTGAGCGTGCCTACGCCGAACTGTCGGCCGGCGAGACCCGCCGCGTGCTGATCGCCCGCGCGCTGGTCAACCGGCCGCAGGCGCTGCTGCTGGATGAACCCTCCACCGGGCTGGACCTGGTGGCCCGCCAGCAGTTGATCGCCACCATGCGCGTGCTTGCGCAGCAGGGCATCACCCTGGTGCTGGTCACCCACCACATCGAGGAAGTGATTCCCGAGATCGAGCGGGTGGTGCTGCTGCGCGACGGCCGCGTGCTGGCCGATGGCGCGCGCGCCGAGCTGCTGCGCGCCGAACCGCTGTCGGCTGTGTTCGGCGG